>NZ_BAABHO010000021.1:0-97104 GCF_039542135.1 Actinomycetospora chlora | reverse complement strand
GCGGCGCAGCTCCGCGAGCTCGGCGCGCAGCCCGCCGTCGCCGACCTCGCCCGCCGCGCGCAGCTCGGCGTCCTCGTCCTCGGCCAGCCGCACCCGGGTGCCCTGCTCCCGCAGCCGCGTCCGCAGCTTGGCCACCTCGTCGCGGCTCTGCTCCCCCGCCCGCTCGACGGCGGCGCGGGCCTCGTCCCGCTCACCGGTCAGGCGCCGGACGTCGGCCTCGAGACGCTCGACGCGGGCGAGCGCCGCGTCGCGCTCGGCGCGTGCCCGGGCCGCGTCCTGGCGCTCCCCCACGTCGCGGACCAGGCCGGACCCCTCCTCGCGGCCCTCGAGGACCGCGACGGCGGCCGCGTGCAACGGGTCCGGCGACGGGGGTCGCCAGCGGTCGGGGTGCTCCTCGGTCCACCACGCGACGACCCGCCCGGCGAAGCCCTCCGCGCCGCCGACCGCGGCGAGCAGCGGCCCCGCCCCGGCCCGGGCGCGCTTGGCGGGGGCGAACCGGGCGATCGCGCGCACCGGCGGCGGCAGCTCGGTCACCGGGATGGCCCCGACGGCGACGGACGCCAGCTCGGCCACCTTCGCGCGGACGGGCTCGGGCGCGCGCTCGAGGAGCCGGGCCCGGACGGCCGCGCGGGCCTCCTCGCCGGCCTCCCCGTCCTGGTCGTCGGTGAGCGCCGCGACCGGCGGTGCCGGGTCGTCGCCGCGCTCCTCCATGGCCGGTCAGGCTAGACCCGGGAGCCCGACCCGGCCGGGACTGTCGGGGGTCGCCCCTACCGTCCGCGGCGATGGACGCTCCCGCCCGTCCGGTCACCGGCCCGGACCCCCAGCTCTCGTTCGGCGAGCTCGGCACGCCGCTCTCGGCGGTCACGTTCGTGGTGCTCGACCTGGAGACCACGGGCGGCCCGCCGGACACCGACGCGATCACCGAGATCGGTGCGGTCAAGGTGCGCGGCGGCGAGGTGGTCGGCGAGTTCGCGACGCTGGTGGACCCGGGGACGTCGGTGCCCCCGCAGATCGTGTCGCTCACCGGCATCACGACGGCGATGGTCACCGGCGCGCCGCGGCTGCCCGCGGTGCTGGGCGCGCTGCTGGAGTTCTGCGCCGGCGCGGTGATCGTCGCCCACAACGCGCCGTTCGACGTCGGCCACCTGCGGGCGGCCTGCCGGCGCCACGGGCCGCCCTGGCCCCGACCGGCGGTGGTGTGCACCGCGCGGCTCGGGCGCCGCGTCCTGTCCCGCGAGGAGGCGCCCTCCTGCCGGCTCTCGGCCCTGGCCACGCTCTTCCGCGCGGGCACCCGGCCGGTCCACCGGGCCCTCGACGACGCCAAGGCCACCGTCGACGTGCTCCACGGCCTGATCGAGCGGGTCGGCGGGCGCGGGGTGTCGACGCTGGAGGACCTCCTGGCGCTGCAGGTCGAGGTCAGCCCGGCCCAGCGGGCCAAGCGCCACCTCGCGGACGCCGTGCCCGAGCAGCCCGGGGTCTACCTCTTCCGCGGCCCCGGCGACGAGGTGCTCTACGTCGGCACGAGCGGCGACCTGCGCCGCCGCGTGCGCTCCTACTTCACCGGCGGCGACAAGCGGGCGCGGATGAAGGAGATGATCGGGCTCGTCGAGCGGGTCGACTGGGTGGTCTGCGCCCACTCCCTCGAGGCCGAGGTGCGCGAGCTGCGCCTGCTCGCCGGGCACGCGCCGCGGTACAACCGCCGTTCCCGCTTCCCGCACCGCGGGTGGTGGGTCGCGCTGACCGACGAGCCGTTCCCGCGGCTGTCGGTGGTGCGCACGCCCCGCGCCGACGCGATCGGCCCGTTCACCCGGCGGCCCGACGCCGTCGACGCCGTCGCGGCGCTGCAGGACGCGGTGCCGCTGCGGCCGTGCACGCAGCGCATCCCCGCCCGGGGCGCGTCGGGCACGCCGTGTGCCCTGCACGAGATGGGCCGGTGCGCGGCCCCGTGCGCGGGCCACCTCGACGTCGAGACCTACCGGCCCGTCGTCGAGGACGCACGGGCCCTCGTGCGCGGCGCCGACGACGCCGGGCTGCGGCGCCTGTCCGCGACGGTGGGCGAGCTCGCCGCCGCGGAGCGGTTCGAGGACGCGGCCGCGCACCGCGACCGTCTCGCCGACCTGGCCGCGGCGCTCGGGCGGGTCCAGCGGCTCTCCGCCGTGGCCGCGGCGCCGGAGATGATCGCCGCCCGGCCGGACGGCGAGCGCGGCTGGGACCTCGCCGTGGTGCGCCACGGGCGGCTCGACGCCGACGGGCTCGCGCGCCGGGGCGTCGAGGCGATGCCCGTGGTCGAGGCGCTCGTCGCCTCCGCCGAGACCGTCCGGCCCGGCGAGGGGCCGCTGCGGGGCGCCCCGCCCGAGGAGGTCGCCGTCGTCACCCGCTGGCTCGAACGGCCGGGCACGCGGATGGTGCGCACCACCACGCCGTGGTCGATGCCCGCCGCCGGGGCCGGGGCGTGGGCAGGGTGGGTGGGCCGGGCACGGGAGGCGCGACGGGCGGATCCGCGCCCGGACGCCGCCGTCCCCGCCGTGCCCCGCGAGCCGCCCTAGACTCCCGGCCACCCGCCGATCGACCCGCCGAGCCGCGAGGAGGGCCCGTGATCACGGCCTTCGTGATGGTCCACGCCGACGCCGACCGCATCCCCGAGACCGCCCAGGCCATCGCGGACCTCGAGGGCGTCGCGGAGGTCTACTCCTGCGCCGGCGACGTCGACCTCGTCGCGATCGTCCGGGTGCGCGAGCACGACGAGCTCGCCGACGTCATCGCCGACCGGTTGAGCAAGGTGTCCGGCGTGCAGGACACCTCGACCCACATCGCGTTCCGCTCCTACTCATCGCGCGACGACGCGTCGGCGTTCTCGGTCGGGCTGGACTAGCCGCCGCGGACCTCGCGGGCCACCGCCGACCACCGGTCGAGCAGGGCGGCGGCCGCTCCGGAGTCCACGGCCTCGGTCGCGCGGCGCAGGCCGGCGTCGACGGCGGCGTGCAGGTCGGTCGCCGCGGTGCCGGTGACGGACTCGTCGTGGGCGGCGAGCGCGGCGCCGGCGTTGAGCAGCACGGCGTCGCGGACGGCGCCGGGCTCGCCGGCGAACACCGCCCGCGCCACGTCGGCGTTGTGCGCGGCGTCCCCGCCGCGCAGCGCGCCCGGGGCGGACACGGGCACGCCGAGCGCGGCCGGGTCGAGCGTCTCGACGCGGACGCCGGCCGGGCCCGCGTGCCAGACCGTCGTGGTCGTCGCGGTGGTGACCTCGTCCAGGCCGTCGTCGCCGCGGACCACCACGGCACGGTCGCCGCGGGCGGCGAGCACCTCGGCGAGGATCGGGGCGAAGCGGACGTCGGCGCACCCGATCAGCGCCGCGCCGGGGCGGGCGGGGTTGGTCAGCGGGCCGAGCAGGTTGAACGCCGTCGGCACCCCGAGCTGCCCGCGCACCGGGCCGGCGTGGCGCATCGCCGGGTGGAACACCTGGGCGAAGCAGAACCCGATGCCGACCTCGGCCACGCACCGGGCGACGGCCTCCGGACCGAGGTCGACCGGCACGCCGAGGGCCTCGAGGACGTCTACCGACCCGCTCTGCGACGACGCGGCCCGCCCGCCGTGCTTGACGACGCGCGCCCCGGCCGCGGCCATCACGACGGCCGCCATGGTGGAGATGTTGACCGTGTGCGCCTGGTCGCCCCCGGTGCCGACGATGTCGACGACCGGCCCCGGCACGTGCACCGGGCGGGCGTGGGCGAGCATCGCCGTGGCCAGCCCCGCGACCTCCGGCGCCGTCTCGCCCTTGGCCCGCAGCGCGACGACGAACCCGGCGACCTGGGCCGGCGACGCCTCCCCGGACATCACCTGGTCCATCGCCCACTCGGTGTCGTCCGCGGCGAGGTCCTGGCCGGCCAGCAGGCGCCCGATCAGGCCGGGCCAGCTCGGCGGGGTGCTCACCCGCGCACGGCGGGACGGGCCCGCTCGCGCAGCACCGACGCCACGGTCTCGGCCGCGGTCACCGGGTCCAGCGGCTGGACCAGCACGGCGTCGGCCTGCGACCACGTCGCGAGCCAGTGGTCGTCGCGCCGACGGACGGCGACGATCACCGGCGGTGGGTCGTCGCTCTCGTTCTTGAGCTGGCGGCACACGCCCATGCCGCCGGTGGGCTGCGCCTCGCCGTCGAGCACGGCGAGGTCGATCTCGCCCGCGTCCGCCGCGCCGAGGACCTCCCCCACGCTGGACGCCTCCACGAACCGCAGGCGCGGCAGGTCGGGCGCGGGACGGCGGCCCACGGCGGTGGCGATGGCCTCGCGCACCTCCGGGCGGTGGCTCATGACCACGACCGTCAGCGTCGGGCTCGGGGACGTCATGACCGCGGATGCTAGCGGTCACGCCCGACCGTCACGACCACCTGCCGTCCCGTCCCGACACGCCGTCGCGGACCGGTACGACGAGCCGACGTACGACGGTGGGTAGGAGAACCCGCAGGTGAGGGGCGGTGCAGGTCGGCACGGGTGCGGACCCCGTCCGCGGAGCCGGCCCGGCGGACGATCGCCACGCCTCGCCCCGACGGGCTGGTGTCGGCCGGAGGTGTCATCATGACGCCCGTGACGACCGCTCAGGGTGCGCCGGCGCCTTCCTTCAGCGCGAGGATTCACTCCCTCAACCGGCCGAACGTCGTGAGCGTGGGGACCATCATCTGGCTCTCCAGCGAGCTGATGTTCTTCGCCGGGCTGTTCGCCATGTACTTCGTCGCGCGCGCCAACGCCACGGAGTGGCCGCCGCCGCCCACCGAGCTCGACGTCCCGTACGCGCTGGTCAACACGATCATCCTGGTGGCCTCGTCGTTCACCTGCCAGTACGGCGTGTTCGCGGCCGAGCGCGGGGACGTCTTCGGCCTGCGCCGCTGGTACGCGGTCACGTTCGTCATGGGTCTGATCTTCGTGCTCGGCCAGGTGAACGAGTACCACACGCTGGTCACCGAGCACGCGACGACGATCTCGAGCAGCTCGTACGGCTCGGTCTTCTACATCACGACCGGGTTCCACGCGCTGCACGTCACCGGCGGCCTGATCGCGTTCGTCCTGCTGATAGCCCGGACGTTCCTGAGCCGGTTCACCCCGGCGCAGGCCACCGCGGCGATCGTCGTCTCGTACTACTGGCACTTCGTGGACGTGGTCTGGATCGGCCTGTTCGCCGTCATCTACTTCATCCGCTGACCCCGTGACCACCACACCGCAGGACCCGCTGGACCCCCGGCGAGGAGGAGAGCTCGAGGTTGGGCACCGCATGAGTGACGAGAAGCCCCGCACGCGCGCACGTCGCGGGTCGAAGATGCGCCGCCGCCTGTCGGGGCTGCTCGCCCTGGGCGTCGCCCTGGTCGCCGTGGGCGGTCTCTACACGGTGCTGACCCCGAAGCCGGACGTGGCGCAGGCCGCCGACCCCGCGATCGTGCGCGAGGGCCAGCAGCTCTACGACAATTCCTGCATCACCTGTCACGGCACGAACCTCCAGGGCGTCCAGGGACGTGGACCGAGTCTCATCGGTGTCGGGGAGGCGTCCGTGTACTACCAGGTGTCGACGGGCCGCATGCCCCTCGCCGCCCAGGGCGCGGCGGCCGAGCGCAAGCCCCCGCGCTTCGACGAGGCGCAGATCGACGCCCTCGGGGCGTTCGTCCAGTCCAACGGCGGTGGCCCGGTCGTCCCGGCCGTGGAGAACGGCGAGCAGCTGCGCGGCGAGGACGTCGGCCGCGGCGGCGAGCTGTTCCGCCTCAACTGCGCGTCGTGCCACAACTTCACCGGCCGCGGCGGCGCGCTCTCGCAGGGCAAGTTCGCCCCGGTGCTCGACCCCGCGTCCGAGACGCAGATCTACGCGGCGATGCTGTCCGGCCCGGCGAACATGCCCACGTTCGCGGACACGCAGCTCTCGCCCGAGGAGAAGCGGGACATCATCGGCTACATCAAGTCGGTGTCCAGCAACAACACCGGCGTCAACCCGGGCGGCAACGGCCTCGGCGGCTTCGGCCCGGTGCCCGAGGGCATCGTGGCGTTCTTCGTCGGCATCGCGGCCCTCATCGGTATCTCCCTCTGGATCGGATCCCGCCAGTGAGCACGCGCCCCGCTGACCACGGCGCCAACGCGCCCACCGAGCCCCACCCGTCCGACGCGACCCCGCGGATCCCGTCCGACGAGGAGCTCGCGCAGATGAGCACCGACGACCTCGTCGCCCTGGGCAACCGGATCGACGACATCGAGGTCGTGTCGGGCCGCGAGCGCTTCCCGGTGCCGGGCACCCGCGCCGAGAAGCGCGCGGTGCGCCAGGTCGCCGGCTGGTTCATCCTGGCCACGATCTCCGGCCTGCTGTTCCTCGTGGCCTTCATCTGGTGGCCGTGGGAGTACCGCTCGGCCACCGAGGAGGGCGCCTGGGTCTACGCGCTCTACACGCCGATCATCGGCGTGACCTTCGGGTTCGCCGTGTTCGCCGTCGGCATGGGCGTCATCGCCTACTCGAAGAAGCTCCTGCCCGAGGACCTGACGGTCCAGCAGCGCCACGACGGGCGCTCCTCGGAGGTCGACCGGCGCACGGCGGCGGCCCGGCTCATCCAGACCGGCCAGCAGTCGGGCATCGCGCGCCGCAAGCTCATCGTGCGCTCGGTGGGCGCCGCGGGCGGCGTCCTCGGCCTCGGTGTCCTCGTCGCCGCCTTCGGCGGGCTCGTCAAGAACCCGTGGAAGGAGGGCCCGGACTCGGCGCTGCTCAAGACCGAGTGGTTCTCCCCCGACGGCGAGCGGGTCTACCTGCGCAAGAACTCCGGGATCGTCGACGACGTCGTCCTGGTGCGCGCCGGCGACCTCGAGCCCGGCTCGATGGAGACGGTCTTCCCCTTCAAGGAGTCGCAGCGCTCGCACCCCGAGGAGCTGGCCGAGACCCTGCGGTCGTCGGACTCCCCCGTGATGCTGATCAACCTGCGCCCGAACGTCCCCGTCATCAAGCGGGCGGGCCAGGAGGACTTCAACTACGGCACGCTCTTCGCCTACAGCAAGATCTGCAGCCACATGGGCTGCCCGACCTCGCTGTACGAGGACCAGACGATGCGCATCCTCTGCCCGTGCCACCAGTCGCAGTTCCAGGCGAACGAGTTCGCCAAGCCGGTCTTCGGCCCGGCCGCCCGACCCCTGGCGCAACTGCCGATCGCGGCGGATGATCAGGGCTACCTGTACGCGCGCAGCGACTTCATCGAACCGGTGGGTCCGGCGTTCTGGGAGCGGAACTCATGAGTGCGATCACCACACCCACCCGCAAGGGCGGTGGCCTGGCGATGAAGCTCGCCGGCACCGCCGCCGACGAGGTCGACAGCCGCATCCACCCGGCAGGCGGCATCCGTCGGCAGATCAACAAGGTCTTCCCGACCCACTGGTCGTTCCTGCTCGGCGAGATCGCGATGTACAGCTTCATCGTGCTGCTGCTGTCGGGCACGTGGCTGGCGGTCTTCTACGACCCGTCGATGGCCGAGACCACCTACAACGGCACCTACCCGGGCCTGCAGGGCGTCACCGTCTCGAAGGCCTACGAGTCCACGGTCGCCATCTCGCTCGACGTGCGGGGCGGCCTGTTCATCCGCCAGGTGCACCACTGGGCGGCGCTGCTGTTCGTCGCGGCGATGATCGTCCACATGATGCGGACGTTCTTCACCGGAGCGTTCCGCCGCCCGCGTGAGACCAACTGGCTGCTCGGCGTCGTCCTGCTGCTCACGGGCATGATCGAGGGCTTCATCGGCTACTCGCTGCCCGACGACCTGCTATCCGGCACGGGCCTGCGCACCGGCCTCTCGGCGATCGTCCTGTCGATCCCCGTGATCGGCACCTGGCTGCACTGGGCGATCCTCGGCGGCGAATTCCCGGGCGACATCATCATCCCGCGCCTGTACATCGTCCACGTCTTCCTGCTGCCCGGGATCATCACCGCGGTGATCGCGATCCACGTGGCGCTGGTGTGGTTCCAGAAGCACACCCAGTTCCCCGGGCCGGGACGCACGGAGCGCAACGTCGTCGGCGTCCGCATCCTGCCGACGTTCGCGACGAAGGCCGGCGGCTTCACCGCCGTCGTCGTCGGCGCGACCGCGATCATGTCGGGCATGTTCCAGATCAACCCGATCTGGAAGCTCGGGCCCTACGACCCGACGCAGGTCTCCGCGGGCTCCCAGCCCGACTGGTACATGGCGGTGTTCGACGGCGCCGTGCGCCTGTGGCCGTCGTGGGAGATGTACCTGTTCGGCCGCTACACGATCCCGGCGATCTTCTTCCCGGCCGTGATCGGCATGGGCATCCTCACCACGCTGCTCGCGCTCTACCCGCTGATCGAGCGCAAGCTGACCGGCGACGAGGCCCACCACAACCTGCTGCAGCGCCCGCGCGACGTCCCCGTGCGCACCGCCACGGGCATGATGGCCATGGCGTTCTACTTCTGGCTGGTCCTGGCCTGCGGCAACGACATCTTCGCCTACACGTTCGACATCTCCCTGAACGTGATGACGTGGATCGGGCGCATCGGCCTGCTCGTCCTGCCGCCGCTCGTGTACTTCGCGACCTACCGCATCTGCCTGGGCCTCCAGCGCAGCGACCGCGAGGTGCTCGAGCACGGCATCGAGACCGGCCACATCAAGCGCCTGCCGCACGGCGAGTTCATCGAGGTCCACCAGCCGCTGGGCGGCATCGACGAGCACGGCCACCCCGTGCCGCTGGCCTACCAGGGCGCCAAGGTGCCCAAGCGCATGAACGATCTCGGCTCGGCGGGCAAGCCGGTCAAGGGCGGCTGGTTCCGTCCGGACCCGGCCGCGGAGCAGGAGGCCATCACCGGCGGCCCGCACGGCGGCGACCCGCTGGAGGTCGAGCCGGGCGAGCGCCGCGAGCTCGCCGGCCGTCCGGACGCCGGCCGTCCGCGCGACATCCAGGAGTAGGCACCAGCACGATCCGGCGACGGGCCGGGAGCGTCACCACGACGCTCCCGGCCCGTCGTCGTTCCTGCGTCCCTCAGGACCGGCACCGGTGGTGCGAGCAACGCGGCATTGCTGGCGTGTGGGGCCAGGATCGCCACATCCTCGGTGCGGCGACACGCCGGGGAAGGGTGCGGGAGCCGGCAGACGGGACGTGCGCGCGCGAGTGGAGATCACGAGCACGTGGTGCACCCTCGCCGCTCCCCCGACGTGGACGGCGTGCCCCTGATCTCCCGCAGCGCCCCCGAGGGTCGCGACTCCCGGCCCCGGCCCCCGGAGAACGAACGGCGCGTTCGCTGCATCGGAAGCAGCGAGAGCGCCGGTCGTTCGTCGGGACCGGGCAGGCGCCGCCGAGGGCCAGGGAGCCCGCCACCGCACGACGCGCGAACGGGGACTCCGGACGCGTAGACGCAGCGAACCGCCCGTTCGCTGCGTCAGACAGGGCCTGCGACGGGAGAAAAAACACCACGGCCCCGCTCCGGAGGCCGGAGCGGGGCCGTGAGGGCTCGGGACGGGCGGCTAGTGCGCCGAGGGGCCCGCGTGGTACTCGAACACGAGGCCGCAGATGGCGATCAGGAGCCCGATGCCGGCGAGGACGATCAGCCACCACTGCCACAGGGCGATGCCGAGGCCCGTCATGGCGGTGCCGCCGGCGACGGCGAGGGGCCAGTAGCTGCCCGGGCTGAAGAAGCCCAGGTCGCCGGCGCCGTCGGAGACCTCGGCCTCGGGGTTGTCCTCGGGACGCTCCTCGAGGCGCCGGGCCACGAAGCGGAAGTAGGTCCCGATGATGAGCGTGAGGCCGCCGGTCAGCGTCAGGGCGACGATGCCGACCTCCTCGCCGGAGAGGATGCCGTACACGATCGCGCAGACGAAGCAGAAGACCGTGAGGATCTCGAAGATGCGGGATTCGACTCTCACTGGGTCCTCGCTAGTTGAAGGCCTGGCGGGCCGTCGGGTTCGGGTCGAACACGCGCGTGGTGATCGACTGCGGGTTGCACAGCTCGCCGCAGTTCATCGCCGCCAGGGCGTCGTTGGTGGTGTAGCCCTGGCCGGTCTGCGGGTTGATCTGGGTCCGCAGCTGCAGGAACTGGTCGAACTGCGCCGGCGGCAGGGCACGGACCTCGAAGTTCATCATCGAGTGGTACGCGCCGCAGAACTCCGCGCAGCGGCCGACGAAGGCCCCGGGACGCTCGATGCGGTCGATGACCCAGGTGTTCTTCTGGTCGTTCGCCGCCGGGTCGGGGAAGACGTCGCGCTTGAACAGGAACTCCGGCACCCAGAACGAGTGGATGACGTCCTGCGACTGCTGCGTGAACGCGATCGGCCGGTCGGTGGGCAGCACCAGGATCGGCACCGACTGCGTGGTGCCGACGACGGAGGCGGGCAGGCCGTTCGGCCCCGGGGTCTGGGGGTAGGTGAACTCCCAGTTCCACTGGAACGCGGTGATGTTGACCTGCAGCTCGTTGCCGGCCGGGGCGCGGTCCACGACGTTCTGGACGACGACGGTGAAGTAGAAGAGGACCGCGACGATGATCAGCGGCAGCACCGTCAGGACCAGCTCGAGCGGCAGGTTGTACTGGAACTGCCGCGGCAGGTCCGAGGCGCCGGCCTTCTTGCGGTGGAACGCGACCGTCCAGGCGGTGGCCCCCCACACGAGCGCGCCGACGACGAGCGCGGCGACGGCGGCCCCGGTCCACAGGGTGCGCATCTGCGCAGCCTCGGGCGTGACCCCGACGGGCCAGCCGAAGCGCAGCACCTCGCCGACGGAGCAGCCGGAGGTGGTCACGGCGACGGCGGCGGTCGCGACGGCCAGGCCCACGACCCGCCGCACGCGACCGGTGCGGCTCCGGACCGGCGTCCCATCTCGGCGCACTGCTGGCTGCCTTCCTGCTCGGGCGGTGCTCACCGTCGGAGCAGGTCAACCGACCCGTCCGCCACGTGGTGAGCGGCCCGGCGGACCCGGGCCCCGACGTCGGTGCGGAGACTATCCGAGCGAGCCACTACGCGCTGTCGGAGGGGCGCGGCGGGTCGGCCGCGGGGCCCCCCGGGAGCGTCGGTCCGGGCCGTCATACTGGGTTCCCGGCGTGCCCGGCGCCGGACGAGCAGCGGAGGTGTCAGCGGACGCGTGTGCGGCCTGATGGGATTGATCACGCCCGGCGGTGAGGGCGCGTCGCGCGTCGACGCGGTGCGGGACAGCCTCGCCTGCATGCGCCACCGGGGGCCGGACGAGTCCGGCACGTGGCACGACGACGACGTGGTCCTCGGCTTCAACCGCCTCTCGATCATCGACGTCGAGGGGTCCCACCAGCCGCTGGACTACGCGAGCGACCGCTACCGCATCGTCTTCAACGGCGAGATCTACAACTACCTCGAGCTGCGCGAGGAGCTCGCGCGCGACCACGGGGCCGAGTTCGTCACCGACGGCGACACCGAGGCCATCGTCGCGGCGTACCACGTCTGGGGCGCCGACGCGGTCCGCCGGCTGCGCGGGATGTTCGCCTTCCTCATCTGGGACGCCCACGAGCGCGTGCTGTTCGGCGCCCGCGACCCGTTCGGCATCAAGCCGCTCTTCCTCGCCGCCGGCCCGCACGGGATCGCCTTCGCGAGCGAGAAGAAGAGCCTGCTCGAGCTCGCGACGGCCCTGGGCGAGCCCACCACCGCGCCCGACCCCACCGCGCTGCAGCACTACCTGCAGCTGCAGTACGTCCCGGAGCCGCTGACGCTGCACCGGTCGATCCGCCGCGTGGAGTCGGGCACGTGCTTCACCGTCTCGCCCGGCGAGCCCCTGGCCGCGGAGCGCTACTTCACCCCGCAGTTCGACGAGAAGCCGGTCGACGACGAGACGCGTCTCTACGGCGAGATCACCGAGGTGCTCCGCGACTCGGTGGCCAAGCACATGCGCGCCGACGTCACGGTCGGCGCGTTCCTGTCCGGCGGCATCGACTCGACGGTCATCGCGGCCCTCGCCCGCGAGCACAACCCGGACCTCATCACCTTCACCAGCGAGTTCGCCCGCGAGGGCTACTCCGAGGCCGACGTCGCCCGCGAGTCGGCCGAGGCCATCGGCGTGCGGCACGTCGTCCGCACCGTCGACGCGCAGGAGATGATGGACGTCCTGCCGCTGATCGTCTGGTACCTCGACGACCCGGTGGCCGACCCCGCCCTGGTACCGCTGTGGTTCGTGGCGCGGGAGGCGCGCAAGCACGTCAAGGTCGTGCTCTCCGGCGAGGGCGCCGACGAGCTCTTCGGCGGCTACACGATCTACAAGGAGCCGCTCTCCCTCGCGCCGTTCGAGAAGCTGCCCGGCGCCGTGCGCAAGCTCGCCGGGGTGCTCTCGACCCGGCTGCCCGACGGGGTGCGGGGCAAGGACCTGCTGCGCCGAGGCGCGCTGCCGCTCGAGGAGCGCTACTACGGCAACGCGCGGATCTTCCGCAACGACCAGCTCGCCGCCGTGCTGCGCGGCCACGACCCCGAGCTGTCGTACACCGACGTCACCGCCCCGATCTACGCGGACTCGGGCAGCTGGGACCCGGTGGCCCGCATGCAGCACGTCGACCTGTTCACGTGGCTGCGCGGCGACATCCTGGTGAAGGCCGACAAGATGACCATGGCCAACTCCCTCGAGCTGCGCGTGCCGTTCCTCGACCGCGAGGTCTTCGAGGTCGCGTCGCACCTGCCCACCGACCAGAAGGTCGCGCACGGCACCACCAAGTACGCGCTGCGCCGCGCCATCGAGGGCATCGTGCCGGCGCACGTGCTCCACCGCCGCAAGCTCGGCTTCCCGGTGCCGATCCGCTACTGGCTGGCCCACGACATGCTCGAGTGGGCCCGCGGGATCGTCCGCGACTCGCAGACCGACGCCATCATCGACAAGGCGGCGGTGCTGCGCCTCATCGACGAGCACCGCGTGGGTCCCGTCGACCACTCGCGGCGCATCTGGACGCTGCTGGTGTTCATGCTCTGGCACGGCATCTTCGTCGAGCAGCGCATCCGCCCGGAGATCCCGGAGCCGAACTACCCCGTCTACGCCTAGCGATGGATCTCGCTGCCCCGAGCGGTGCAGACTGACGCCTCCCGAGAGGGAGGGGTCCGGGTGTCGACGGCGGCGCTGCGCGAGGACCGCGTCCTCGTCGGACGCGACGACGAGACGGCGTGGCTGGCCCGCGGCTGGGCGCGCGCCCGGGACGGGCGGGCCACCCGCCTGCTGGTGACCGGTCCGGCGGGGATCGGCAAGTCGGCGCTGGTCGACGCGTTCGCCGACGGGCGGGACGGTGCCGTGGCGGCCCGCGTCGAGGCGGACGCCGACCCGGCGGCGGGCGCGTTCCTCGACCAGCTCGCCCGGGCGCTCGGGGCGGGCCCGGCCCCCTCCCCCGACGCGGCCCCGACACCGCTGCTCGAGGCCCTGGGGACCCTCCAGGACCGCGGGCCGGTCGTGCTCGTGCTGCACGACCTGCAGGACGTCGACGAGGCCTCGGCGGTCGTCCTCGCCCGCCTGGTGCGGCGGCTGCACCACGACCGGGTGCTCGTCGTCGCCACCGTGCGCGACACGCCGTCGGCGCGCTGGGCCCGGCTGTTCGCCGACGGGCCCGACGCCGGCACGCGCGAGCTGGGCGGCCTGGACGAGGCCGGCGTCCGCGCGCTCGTGCACGCCCGGCGTCCCGGGCGCTGGAGCGCCGCCGTCGTCGCGCGCCTCCACCGGGGCACCGCCGGGCACCCGCTGCACCTGGCGACGCTGCTGCAGGAGCTGCCCGAGGACGTCCTGCGCGGGACGAGCCCGCTGCCCGCCCCGCGTCGGCTGGTGGAGGAGGTCCGCGCGGTCGTCGCCGGGCTCGACGGCCCCGCCCGCGCCGTGCTGGCCGTCCTGGCCGTGCTCGACCAGGCGTCCGACGCGGCGCTCGTCGGGCGTCTGGCCGGGGTCGGCGTCGCGGAGCGGGACCGGGCCGTCGACGTCCTCGTGGCCGAAGGGCTCGTCGAGAGCCGCGCCGCCGGACCGCGCCCGCTGCTGCGGGTGCACCACCCGCTGGTGCGCGGCGCGGTCCACGACGGGCTATCCCCCGACGAGCGCCGCCGCCGGCACCTCGACGCCGCGGCGGCCCTGGGCGGCCGGGCGGCGCTGGAGCACCGGGTCGCCGCGGGTCATGGCGAGCCCGACGAGACGCTCGCGGCCGACCTGGAGACGTCGGCGGCCGCCGAGCCCACCGACCACCGCGACGCCGCCACCCGCCTGCTCGCGGCGGCGGACGTCAGCCCGACCGGGCCGGCGGCGGAACGGCGACTCCTCGCCGGGGCCCTGCGCCTCGTGGAGGCCTACGACACCGACCGGCTGGCCGCGCTCGCGCCGCGGATCCGCGAGGCCGGCCCCGGTCCGGAGCGGGCGGTCGTCCTCGGCTTCCTGCTCAGCGTCGAGAACCACCCGGATGCCGCCCTGCACCTGCAGCAGGCGCTCGACGACCCCGGCGCGCCGCCGGAGGTCCGCGCCCTGGCCGGGGTCCGGCTCGGGCTCGAGCACGTGTTCCGGGGCCGCGGCGCGGCCGCGGCGCGGGCGGCCGCGGCGGTCGACGACCTCACCACCAGCCCCACCCGCGCCGAGCAGGGCATCATGCTGCAGGCCCTGGGCCGGGCCCTCGAGCACGGTCCGGCGGCCGGCCTCGCGCTGCTCGACGACGTGGTCGCCCCGGCGCTGTCGGCGGAGCCGGTGGTGGCCGCGGGCATGCTGCACCTCGCCGCCGGCGACCCCGCCGCGGCGCGGGACAGCCTGACCGAGGGGATCGCCAGGGTCCGGCGCGGCGCGGCCTGCCTCGCGATCCACCGCGCCCACGTGCACCTCGCGGAGGCGTGCTTCCACACGGGCCGGTGGGACCGCGCCGAGGCCGAGGCCGAGATCGCGCTGGTCTGGTTCGCCGACGGGGACCGCACCTGGGCCGAGGCCACCGCCCACGCGGTGGCCGCCCTCGTGCCCGCCGCGCGCGGCGACGCCGACCGGGCCGGACGCCACCTCGCCGACGCACGCGCGGTCCTCGGGGTGACGTTCAGCCCCCAGGGCGCCGGCGCGGTCGCCCTGGCCGAGACGGTGCTCGCCCGCTCGCTCGGCGACCCGGCCCGGGCCCTGCGCGCGGTCGGCCGGCTCGCCGAGGCCGGCGGGCGCGGCGGCATGCTCTCCGGTCCCTGGGCCACGTGGCGCCTCCTGCACGTCGAGGCCCTGCTCGACACCGGGGACGAACGGGGCGCGCGGCGGCGGCTCCGGGACGCGCCCCGCACCGGCGCCCCGCTCGGGTTCGCCCTGGGCCGCCACCGCCTGCAGGGTCGCCTCGCCGAGGCCGCGGGCGACCCGGCCGGCGCCGCGTCGTCGTACCGCGCCGGTCTCGACCTCGCCGCCCGGCATCTCGACGACGTCGCGGACGCCTGCCCGCTCGCGCTCGCCGACCTGCACGCGGCGCTGGGCACGCTCCTCGGCGACACCGGCGACGGCCGGGCCCACCGGGACGCGGCACGCGGCACCTTCGTCGAGCTCGGGGCGCGGCCGCGGCTCGACCGTCTCGAGCTCGCCGGCGCCCGCGACGGCGGGCCGCCCGACCCGTCCCCGCTGACGCCCCGGGAACGGCAGGTCGCGGAGCTCGCCGCGCGGGGGCTGACCAGCCGGGAGGTCGCCGCGAGCCTGTGGGTCACCCCGAAGGCCGTCGACTTCCACCTCGGCAACGTCTACGCGAAGCTCGGCATCTCCTCCCGCCGCCAGCTGCGCGGCCGCACCTTCGCCTAGGCCACCCGGCGCAACCCTGGGAACTCCTACCAGGGTCCCGGGCCCTCCCCGCGGCGCACGGTGATCGACGTCGGAGACGCCGTCGGAGGAGGGACCGTGCGCAACAGCGTCGCCATGGGGTTCGCCCCGTGGATCGTCTTCTGGGTGGTCTCGTCGCCCAGCACCTGGAAGTGGGCGGCGCTCGCCGCGCTCGTCGTGGCGCTCGGTGTGGTGCTGCCCGACCTCGGCGCCCGCCGCGGCGTCTCGACGCTGGACGGCGCGAGCATCCTGTTCTTCTCGGTGATGTCGGTCCTCGCGCTCGTGCTCCCGCTCTCCGCGCTCGCCGGGCTCGAGCGCTACGCGCAGGCGATCTCGATGGCGCTGCTCGCCGTCGTGGCGGTGGGCGGCGTCCTGGTCGGCCGCCCGTTCACCGCGTACTACGCGCGCCGCGAGGTGCCGCGGGAGTACTGGGACACGCCGCGGTTCCGTCGGACCAACCTTGTGATCTCGCTCGTGTGGGGCGCCGCCTTCGCCGTGGTCGCGCTCGCCGGCGTCGCCGCCGTGCGGTTCGCCGTGGCGCCCGACCTGCTCCAGTGGATCGTCCCGATCGTCGCCCTCGTCGCGGCGCAGCGGTTCACCGAGGCCTACACCGCGTCCGGCGACGACGGCACCGACCCGGGCGCCGACCACAGCACCCCCACCGAGCACCCCGTCGAAAGGACCCCGTCGTGAACCCCGCCGCCCTCGGACCGCTGTTCCTGCCGCTGATCCTGCTGATCGCGTTCGCCGTCCACGTGGCCGTGATGCGCCGCCCGCGCACCCGGGAGCACGTGCTCACCGTCGCCTGCCTCTGGGGCCTGGGCCTGGGCGTGGGGGTCATGGAGCTGCTCGCCGGCCTGCCGCACCTGACGTCCCCGGCGTTCTCTGCGGTGCAGATCGGCTTCGCCCCGAGCGCCTTCCAGTGGGAGGTCGGCTGGGCCAACCTCACCTTCGCCGTACTGGGCTTCCTGAGCCTGCGCTTCCGCTCCACCGACTTCTGGCTCGCCACCGCGATCGGCTACCTCGTCTACTTCTGGGGCTGCGGCATCGGCCACATCCAGCAGTACGTCGTCGAGGGCAACACCGCGCCGTACAACTGGGGCCCGATCGTCCCCGTCGTCTTCCTCCTGCCGCTGGTGCTGCTGGTGCTGGTGGTCGCCCTGCGCCGGGCGCAGCGCCACGAGCACGGCGTCCACGAGCAGCCGCGGGAGACGGTGCCGGCGTGATCGCCCGCCCGGACGGACGTGCGCCGGGCAACGATCGGGCGCGGACGGCCGGTCCGATCGCCTAGGGTCGTGCGCTGGTCACGGGCCGTGCGGCACGCCGCCGCGCGGCCCGGCCGCACGCGTACCCGACGAGAGGCAGTCCATGGACGTACTGGGGATCGGCAACGCGATCGTCGACGTGCTCTTCCGTACCGACGACGACACCATCCGCGCGCACGAGCTGCCCAAGGGCGGCATGACGCTCATCGACGAGGCGCAGGCCGAGAAGCTCTACACCGAGGCCGGCGACACGACGGAGCGCTCGGGCGGCAGTGTCGCCAACGCGATCGCCATCGCCGCCGCCCTCGGGGCCGACGCCGGCTACGTCGGCAAGGTGTCCGACGACCGGCTCGGGACGGCGTTCACCGACTCGATCCGCTCGCACGGGGTGCACTTCACGACCCCGGCGCTCTCCGGCAGCCCCGCCACCGCGCGCTGCCTGGTGATGGTCACGCCCGACGGCGAGCGCACGATGTCGACGTTCCTCGGCGCGTGCACCGCGCTCGGGCCCGACGACATCGAGCAGGACGACGTCGCGGGCAGCAAGGTCAGCCTCATCGAGGGCTACCTCGCCGACACCGAGCACGCCCGCCGCACCATCGGCAAGATCGTCGACGCCGCGGCGAAGAGCGAGGCGCGCGTCGGGCTGACGCTCTCGGACGCCGGCTGCGTGGAGCGCCACCGCGAGTACTTCCGCGAGCTGGCCCGCGAGAACGTCGAGATCATCATCGCCGACGAGGACGAGGTCGCGGCGCTGGTGGGCGACGACGACGTCACCTCGCTGCTGCGCGGTCACGGCGGCAACTGCGAGCTCGTCGTCGTGACCCACGGGTCGCAGGGCTCGACGGTGTACGCGGCGGACGGGTCGACCGAGCAGGTGGGCATCCGCGAGGCCGACGAGCTGGTGGACACCACCGGCGCGGGCGACGCCTACGCCGGCGGCTTCCTCTACGGCTGGAGCCGCGGGCTCGACCACGCCACCTCCGGGCGCATCGGCGCGGTCGCGGCGTCGCACGTCGTGGCGCAGCTGGGCGCGCAGCCGCCGGACGGCCTGCGCGACAAGGTCGCGGCCGAGGTCCCGGGCCTTTAGCCGCAGCCTGCCGACGCACGACGGCCCCGGACCTCGACGAGGTCCGGGGCCGTGTGGTGTCAGCTCGGTGTCAGCTCGGTGTCAGCTCAGTTGAAGCTGTCGCCGCAGGCGCACGACCCGCCGGCGTTGGGGTTGTCGATCGTGAAGCCCTGCTTCTCGATGGTGTCGACGAAGTCGATCACGGCACCCTGGAGGTACGGGGCGCTCATGCGGTCGACCGCGACGGTGAGCCCGTTGAAGTCGCGCTCGAGGTCGCCGTCGAGGCTGCGGTCGTCGAAGAAGAGCTGGTAGCGCAGGCCCGCGCAGCCACCGGGCTGCACGGCGATGCGCAGGGACATGTCGTTGCGGCCCTCCTGGTCGAGCAGGGCCTTCGCCTTCCCGGCCGCCTGGTCGGTCAGCTCGACACCGTGCGGCTTGACCTCGGCCTCGGTCGGCGCGGCAGGGTTCTCGACGGTCATGGTTCTCCCTTGAGCTCCCGGGACGCTGTGCACTCACGCGGCACAACTCGTCGCGGTGCCGTGTATTCCCTCGGGACCGGTGTACCCGCTCCCGCGGCGTGACTCCATGCTCGCACATCGGGACCGGTGCCTCACGCGTGCGCGCGATCACCCCTGCCGGCGTGCTGCCCCTGATGCTCCGTCTCCCGGCGGGCGCGCCCCCCAGTGCTGCGCCACGCCCGCGGCCAGGTCGGCCAGGCGCGCCGCGGGCTCGGCCAGCGCCGCCTCGACCGACCCGGCGTCCGCCGCCACCGAGTACGTCCCCTCCAGCCCCGCCTCGAGCGCCTGGTTCCCGCCGAGGTGCACCTGCCCGGCCAGCGCGATGCACGGCACGCCGTGCTCCCGCGCGCGGGCGGCCACGACCGAGACGAGCTTGCCGTGCAGCGACTGCCCGTCGAGCGCGCCCTCCCCCGTGACGACCAGGTGCGCGCGCCCGATGGCCTCGTCCAGGCCGGCGATGTCGCGGACCAGCTCGCCGCCGGGCACCCGCCGCGCCCCGGGCGCCGCGATGGCCGCGCCCAGCCCGCCGGCGGCCCCGGCGCCGGGGCGCGACGCGAGGTCCGGCTGCCCGCACGCCTCCCCCAGCACCGCGCCCCACGTCGTGAGGGCGGTGTCGAGGGCCGCGACGGTCTCCTCGTCGGCGCCCTTCTGCGGGCCGAACACCGCCGCCGCGCCCTCCGGGCCGGTCAGGACGTGGTCCACGTCGGCCGCGACGACGAGCTCGACCCCGGCGAGTCGCGCCAGCACGTCGTCCAGGCCGTCGAGCCGGGCGACGGCGGCGAGCGGACCCCCGCCGTCCGCGAGCGCGGCGCCGTCGGCGTCCCGCGGGACGGCGCCGAGCGCGGCGAGCATCCCGGCGCCCCCGTCGGTGCAGGCCGACCCGCCCAGCCCGACGACGATCGAGCGCGGCCCCGCGGCGGCGGCCGCCGCGACCAGCTCCCCGACGCCCCGGCTGGTCGCCGTCGCGGCCGTCGCCGGGGTGCGCCCACCGACCAGGTGCAGCCCGCACGCCGACGCCGACTCGACGTACGCGGTGCTGGTGGTCGAGCTCCGCTCCCCTATCGGCGTGCTCCGTTGATCTCTGTCTCCCGGCCCGTCCAGCTCGAGCCACGTCGCCGTCGTCCGCTCCCCCAGCGGCCCGGTAACCTCGACGTCGTGGCGTGTGCCGCCGCGGGCTGTGTGCAGGACCTCGACGAAACCGGTCCCCCCGTCGGCCAGGGGCAGCAGCACCGTCGTGTCGTCGGGCACCGACCGCCGCCAGCCCTCGGCGATGGCGGTCGCGGCCTCGGCGGCGGTGAGGCTGCCGCCGAAGGAGTCGGGGGCGAGCAGGACGCGCATGCGGATCACCGTAGGGGCATGACGGCGTGTCCTATTCTGTCCTCGTGAACTTCCTGCGCCGTGGCTCCGCGTCCGCCCCCGAGCAGTCGAGCGAGGACGCCCCGGCCGAGGAGGTCCGCGAGACCGTGGTGGTCGGCGAGCACAAGACCGGCGGCAAGGGCCGACCGACGCCGTCGCGCCGCGACGCGCAGGGCAAGCGCCGGGGCCCGGTGGCCCCCGCGCCGAAGACGCAGCGCGAGGCCATGAAGCGCGCGAAGGCGCTCCGCGGCACCAAGGAGGACCGCCGCAAGGCCGCCGACGACCGCCGGCGCCGGATGGCGGCCGGCGACGACGCGGTGCTGCTGCCCCGCGACCGCGGCCCGGCCCGCGCCTACGCGCGCGACCTCGTCGACGCGCGGCGCAACCTCATGGGACTGTTCATGCCCCTGGCGATCCTGATCTTCATCACGGTGATCGTGCCGGTGCCGCAGGTGCAGACGTTCGGCAGCCTGATCTGCCTCGTCATGCTCGTGATGATGGCGCTGGAGGGCCTGCTGCTCGGGCGCTACGTCGTCACCCGCGTGCGGGCGAGGTTCCCGGACCAGCAGGTCGGCGCCCTGTCCTACGGCTGGTACGCGTTCACCCGCGCCACCCAGATCCGCCGCCTGCGCGTGCCCAAGCCGCGGGTCGCGCGCGGCACGCAGGTCGCCTGATCGCCCGCACGCTCGTCCTCGGCGGGACGCGCTCGGGCAAGTCCGCGTACGCCGAGGGGATGCTCGACGCCGCCGCCCCGGCGCTCTACGTGGCCACCGCCCGGGGCGTCGACCCGGCCGCCGACCCCGAGTGGGCCGATCGCGTCGCCGCCCACCGCGACCGCCGCCCCGCGGGCTGGCGCACGGTCGAGGACGCCGACCTGCCCGCGCTGCTCGCGTCGACGCCGGCCGAGCCGGTGCTGGTCGACGACCTCGCGACCTGGGTGACCGGCCTCCTCGACGACGCCGGCTGGGCCCGCGACGCCCCGTCGGTCGCGGCCGGGCGGGCGGCGCTGGTGGCGGCGGTCTCGGGGTTCGAGGGCACGCTCGTGCTCGTGTCGGCCGAGGTGGGCCTCGGCGTGGTGCCGTCGACGAGCGCGGGGCGCCGCTTCCGCGACGAGCTCGGTGCGCTGAACCAGGCGCTGGCGGCCGTGTGCGACGAGGTGTGGCTGCTGGTGGCCGGGCTGCCGCTGCGCCTGCGCTGAGCGTGCCCGGCTACCGTCACGGCAAGCGTTGATCGAGGAGGAGACCGTGCACCCCGTGGCCGAGGGCAGCGAGCGGGCCGGCGTCGCCCCGCCCGACGAGACGGCCCGGCGCGAGGCGCACGACGTGCTGCCCGGCGGCAGCTTCGGCCGTCTCGAGGAGGTCGCGGCCTGGCTCGCGGCCTGTCAGGGCCGCGCGCCGGCCCGGGCGCCGCGCCGGGTGCGGGCGGTACTGTTCGCCGCCGACCACGCGATCGCGGAGGCCGGCGTCTCGGCGCACGAGCCGGCGGAGACCGCGGCGCGCGTCGCCGCCGTGCGGGACGGCCGGGCGGCGGTGTGCCGGTTCGCCGAGGCGGCGGGCGCGGGGCTGCGGGTGGTCGACGTCGGGCTCGCCGCGCCCCTGCCGGGCGAGGCCCGCGACGACCGGGCCGTCGTCCGTACCGCCGGGCGCCTCGACGTGGCGGACGTCCTCACGGCCGACCAGGCCGCCGCCGCCCTGCGGGCCGGCCGGGAGGTCGCCGACGAGGAGGTCGACGAGGGGGCGGACCTGCTCGTCGTCGGCGAGGTGGGCGTCGGCGTCAGCACCCCGGCCGCGGTGCTCGCGGCGGCGATGACCGGACGCGAACCCGTCGCCGTGGTGGGCCGGGGCAGCGGGATCGACGACCGCCGCTGGATGGTCAAGGCCGCGGCGGTGCGCGACGCCCTGTGGCGCACCCGGTCGGCGGGGCGCGACCCGCAGGCCCTGCTGCGCATCGCGGGCGGTGCCGACCTCGCCGCGCTGACCGGCTTCCTTGCCCGGGCCGCGCGGCGCCGCACGCCCGTGGTGCTCGACGGTGCGGCCACCGCCGTGGCCGCGCTGCTCGCCGACACCGACGCCCCCGGCGCGCGGGCCTGGTGGGTCGCGGGCACCCGCTGCACCGAGCCGTCCCAGGCCCTGGCCCTCGACGTCCTCGGGCTCGAACCGCTGCTGGACCTGCAGATGCGGGCCGGTCAGGGCACCGGCGCGCTCGCCGCCGTCGGGCTGCTGCGGGCGGCGACGGCCGTCACGGGCTGAGCCGTGGCTCGGGAGGCCGGCCCGGTGCGCGGCGGCGCGGCGCTGGCCGTCGCGATGTTCACGGTCGTGCCGCTGCGGGCCCCGCGGATCGACCGGGCCGCCGCGGGCGTGGCGATCGCCGTGGTGCCGCTGGTCGGCGTGGTGCTGGGCGGCGTCCTCGGCGCCGCGGCCGCCGGGCTCGTCGCGCTCGGCGCACCCGGCCTGCTGGCGGGCCTCGTCGCCGTCGGTCTCGGCGCGGCGGCCACCCGCGGCCTGCACCTCGACGGCCTCGCCGACCTCGCCGACGGCCTGGGCAGCCACGGCGACCCCGCCCGCACGCTCGCGGTGATGCGCGACCCGGGCGTGGGCGCGTTCGCCGTGGTCTGGCTGGTCGTGGTGCTCGGGATCCAGGCCTCGGCGCTCGGGGCGCTGGCGGACCGGGGTGTCGTCCCGGCCGTGGCCGGCGGGGCGCTGGCCCTGGGGCTCGGGCGGGCGTCGTTCGCGTGGGTGGCCCGGCGCGGGGTGCCGGCGGCGTCGTCCGCGGGGCTCGGCGCGCTCGTCGCCGGCACCCAGGCGGCGTGGGTGGCGCCGGCCTGGTGCGTGGTGCTCGCCGCGGCGGCGTTCCCGCTGCTCGGGGTGGGTGCGCCCGTGGCGGCGGTCGTCGCCGCGGCCGTCGTGGTGCTCGTCGCCGCCCATGCCCGCCGGCGCCTGGGCGGCGTCTCGGGGGACGTGTTCGGCGCCTGCGCCGAGCTCGCGATCACCGTCGCCCTGGCCGCCCTCACCCTCGCTTAGCGGTTAGCGAGGTCAGTGCAGGCGGGTCATCCAACCGCGGGTGTCGGGCGCCGCGCCGCGCTGGATGGCCGTCAGGCGCTCGCGGAGGCGCTGGGTGACCGGGCCGGGCTTCCCGTCGCCGATGTCGTACGCGCCGCCCTCGTGCTTGACGGTGCCGACGGGCGTGATCACCGCCGCGGTGCCGCAGGCGAACACCTCGGTGAGGTGACCGGCCGCTACCTCCTTCTCCATCTCGTCGGTGGAGATGCGGCGCTCGGTGACGGTCGCACCGTCCTCGGCCGCGAGCTCGAGCAGCGACCGGCGGGTGACGCCGGGCAGCAGCGAGCCCGACAGCTCCGGGGTGACGACCTCGACGGCCCCCGAGGACTCGGTGAACACGAAGAAGAGGTTCATGCCCCCCATCTCCTCGATCCACCGGTGCTCGAGCGCGTCGAGCCACACCACCTGGTCGCAACCCTGGGCCGAGGCCTGGGCCTGCGCGGCCAGGGAGGCCGCGTAATTGCCGCCGCACTTGGCCTCGCCGGTGCCGCCGGGCACAGCGCGCACGTAGTCGGTGGACAGCCACACGGTCACCGGGGCCAGCCCGCGCGGGAAGTACGCGCCGGCCGGCGAGGCGATGAGCAGGTAGAGGTACTCCTCGCTGGGCCGCACGCCCAGCCCGGACGACGAGCCGATCATGAAGGGCCGCAGGTAGAGCGAGTCCTCGCCGCCGGCGGCCGGCACCCAGCGCTCGTCGACCGCCAGCAGCTCGCGCAGCGAGTCGATGAACAGCTCGCGCGGCAGCGGCGGCATGGCCAGGCGCTCGGCCGAGCGGCCCATGCGGTCGGCGTTGGCCTCGGGGCGGAAGGCGTGCACCGAGTCGTCGGCCCAGCGGTAGGCCTTGAGGCCCTCGAAGATCGTCTGGCTGTAGTGCAGGACGACGGCCGCCGGGTCCATCGAGAGCGGCGCGTAGGGCACCACCGCGGCGTCGTGCCAGCCCCGCGGGGCGTCCCAGGAGATCGACACCATGTGATCGGTGAAGTACTTCCCGAACCCGGGCGCGGCGAGTACCTCCGCCACACGCTCCGCGGTCGCCGGGGCGGGGTGCGGGGTGCGGGCGAAGGTCGTACTCATGCGGCCAGACTAGTCCGCCGGGGCAAGGCCCGACCCGGCCCGCACGACCTGGCCGACGACGCGGCCGTCCCGCACGACCCACGCCGCCGGCGCGTCGCCCAGGGCCTCGCGCGCGGCCGCCACGGTCTCCCCCGCGCCGACCACCGGGGGCCGCGGCCGGGCGTGGGCGCGGACCGGCGCGTCGTCGTGGGCGCCGTCGAGGTCGCCGGGGGCCAGCGACCCGAGGATCTCCGACGGCGCGGCCGTCGGGGCGTCGCGCACCGTGACCGGCACCGGCCCCGCGGCGCCCTCGACGACGCCGCGGGCCCGCCCGACCGTCCACGCGGCGGGGACCACCGGCAGCGGCTCCACCGGCAGCTCGTCGACCAGCGGCGCGGGGGCGTCGGGCCCCGGCTCGGTGAGGAACCCGAGGCGGCGCAGCCAGCCGTCGTCGAAGTACTTCGACAGGTACGCGCGGCCGGAGTCCGGCGCGATGACGACGACGACGTCGTCGGGCCCGAGGTCGCGGGACACGCGCAGGGCGCCGGCCACCGCCGTCGCCGACGACCCGCCGAGCAGCAGCCCCTCCTCGCGGGCCAGGCGGCGGGCGGTGAGCATCGTCGTGCGGTCGTCGACGCGCACGACCTCGTCGGCCACCGTGCGGTCCCAGTTCTCGGGCCAGGTGTCGGTGACGGTGTCGGGGTGGCGGTAGTGCCCGATGGCCTCGACGTAGTACGGGCTGCCGTCCCCGCCGCCGTAGGCCGAGTTCTCCGGGTCGACGCCGACCACCCGCACCGGGCCCTTCTCCTTGAGCGCCGCGCCGGTGCCCGAGAGCGTGCCGCCGGTGCCGATGCCGGCGACGAGGCACGTCACCGCGCCCGCGGTCTGCTCCCAGATCTCCGGCGCGGTGGTGTCGCGGTGGGCCCGGGGGTTGGCGGGGTTGCCGTACTGGTCGGCGAGCCAGCCGCCGGGGATCTCCGCGGCCACCCGGGCCGCGAGATTGATCACGTGACGGGGGTCGTCGCCCGGGATCCCGCCCGGCGTCAGGCGCACCTCGGCCCCGTACGCCCGCAGCGCGGCGATCTTCTCCGCCGCCGTGGTGTCCGGGACGACGATCACCGTGCGGTAACCCAGCACGCCGCCGACCAGGGCGAGGCCGATGCCGGTGTTGCCCGACGTCCCCTCGACGATGACGCCGCCGGGGCGCAGCGCACCGGAGCGCTCGGCGGCGCGGACCATCCACAGCGCCGCGCGGTCCTTGACGCTGCCGCCGGCGTTCTGCCACTCGGCCTTCACGTAGATCCGCGGCGCCAGACCCTCGGCGACCCGGCGCAGCCGGATCAGCGGGGTGGCGCCGACGGCGTCGAGCACCGACTCGTGCACGGGTCCGGACACCCCTGCTGTCTACCGCGTCCCACCGTCGGCCGCCTCCGGCCGGCGGGGACGACTCCCCCCGACGACCCAACGTGAGCATCGATCCGGCATCGGCGTGGTGTGGGTCACCCGGCCGGGGTTACCCGGCCCGTGGCGGCACCGTCCGGGCCGCCCGACCCCGAGAGAGAGGACCCGCCATGAAGGCCGTGGCCTACATCGAACCCATGAAGGTCGAGGTGCAGGACGTCGAGTACCCGGGGCTCGAGCTCAAGGACGGACCCGGGGTGAACCCCGCCAACGTCGGGCGCAAGACCCCGCACGGCGTGATCCTCAAGCTCGTCGCCACCAACATCTGCGGCTCCGACCAGCACATGGTGCGCGGACGCACCACCGCTCCCCCGGGCCTCATCCTCGGGCACGAGATCACCGGCGAGGTCGTCGAGGTCGGCCGTGACGTCGAGTTCATCAAGGAGGGCGACCTGGTGTCCGCGCCCTTCAACATCGCGTGCGGCCGCTGCCGCATGTGCAAGGAGGGCCACACCGGCGTCTGCCTCAACGTCAACCCGGACCGGCCCGGCTCGGCCTACGGCTACGTCGACATGGGCGGCTGGCAGGGCGGCCAGGCCGAGTACGTCATGGTCCCCTACGCGGACTGGAACCTGCTGAAGTTCCCGGACCGCGACCAGGCGATGGAGAAGATCCTCGACCTGACGATGCTCTCGGACATCTTCCCGACCGGCTACCACGGCTGCGTGACCGCCGGGGTCACCACGGGGTCGACGGTCTACGTCGCGGGTGCCGGCCCGGTGGGGCTCGCCGCCGCCGCATCGGCCCAGCTCCTCGGCGCGGCCGCGGTGATCGTCGGCGACATGAACGCCGAGCGGCTCCAGCACGCCCGCGACGCCATCGGCGCCGAGACGGTCGACCTCACCGAGGAGGGGTCGCTGCCCGACAAGATCGAGCAGATCGTCGGCGAGCCGGTGGTGGACGCGGCCGTCGACGCCGTGGGCTTCGAGGCCCGCGGGCACGGCAGGGACGCCGGCGAGGCGCCCGCCACCGTGCTCAACTCGATCATGGAGGTGACCCGGGCGGCCGGGAAGCTCGGCATCCCCGGCCTCTACGTGACCGGGGATCCGGGCGCGGCGGACGAGGCCGCCAAGGAGGGCAGCCTGTCGATCCGCATCGGACTGGGCTGGGCCAAGTCGCACTCGTTCACCACCGGCCAGTGCCCGGTCATGCGCTACCACCGGCAGCTGATGAACGCGATCCTGCGGGACAAGGTGCAGATCGCGAAGGCGGTCAACGCCTCCGTCATCTCCCTCGACGACGCGCCGCAGGGCTACGCCCAGTTCGACTCCGGCGTCGCCAAGAAGTTCGTCATCGACCCGCACGGCATGATCGCCGCCTGATCTCCCCGCGGGCACGCGTCCCGGCCGGGGCGCGTGCCCGCGCGCGGGCCGGGGCACGATGGGCCGGTGACGTTCCCGGGCTTCGGCGAGGCGGTCGTCGACTTCTACGAGGGCCTCGAGGCCGACAACTCGAAGGCCTACTGGACCGACAACAAGGCGGTCTACGAGGAGCAGGTGCGGGCGCCGATGCTCGCGCTGCTCGCCGACCTCGAGTCGGAGTTCGGCTCCGGCAAGGTCTTCCGCCCGTACCGCGACGTCCGCTTCTCGGCGGACAAGACGCCGTACAAGGTCCAGTGCGGCGCCACGGCGGGCGGCCGGTACGTGCAGGTGTCGGCCGACGGGCTCATGGTCGCCGGCGGCTACTACCGCATGACGTCGGCCCAGGTGGCCCGCTACCGCGCGGCGGTGGACGACGAGCGCCACGGCCCGCGGCTGGTGACGATCGTCGACGCGCTGCGCGCCGAGGGCTTCACGGTGAACGGGGAGCAGCTCAAGTCGCGGCCGCGGGGCGTCGACCCCGACCACCCGCGGCTGGACCTGCTGCGGCACAAGAGCCTGTTCGCGTCGTACCGCTGGCCCCCGTCCGAGGAGCTGCACACCCCGGCGCTCGCCGACCGCGTCGCCACCACCTGGCGGCGCCTCGACCCGCTCGGCGCCTGGCTCGACGAGCACGTGGGCGTCGACCTCGACGACAGCCCCGACCGCCCGGGCCGCCGCCGCTGACCCCGACGTGGGCGGAGGTCAGGGAGCCAGGTCGATCGCCGCGCGGAAGGAGCCGTCCATGTGGAAGGGCACCGACTCGTGCTGGTGGACGATCGCCCAGGTCGCCCCGGTGCGCCGCAGCGCGTAGGTCGAGCGGAACCAGAGCGTGAACGGCTCGGCGCCCGCCGGGGTGCCGGTCAGGCTCGTGAGCCCGTGGACGACGGCGAGGTCGCCGTCGACGAGCACGGCCGGGTCGCGGAAGGCCAGCGTCACCGGCCCGTCGAACGTCGCCAGCCACGCCCGCAGGCCGGCCGCCGCCTCCTCCACCGGCAGGTTCGGCCGCCGCAGCGGCGGCGCCAGGTCGTAGCGCGCCGCGTCCTCCCCGAACACGGCGATGGCGCGCTCCGCGTCACCGGCCCGCAGGGCGGCCTGGTGCTCGCGGAGCACGTCGAGGACCGCGGTCTCGTCGTTCGTCGTCGTCGTGGTGGTCATGGGTGCACTCCCGTCGGTGACCGGATCGGACACCGGGGTGTCGAGACCGGGCCGCCCGTCTCGACACCCGCACGGACGAGCCGTGACGATCCCTGCGGGAGGCCGCCGTGAAGTACCTGGTGATGATCCACAGCAACGCCCGGTTCCAGGAGCGCTGGGAGGGGCTCAGCGACGCCGAGCGCGCCGACTTCGGCCACGCGCACCTCCGGTTGCGCGACGAGCTGGCCGCGTCCGGCGAGCTGGTCGCCGCAGAGGCGCTCGCCGACCCCGGCCTGGCCCGCCGCGTGACCCGCACGGACGGGCGGACCGCACCGGTCGCGCCCGGCGGCGACGGCCCCTTCGCGGAGACGAAGGAGCACCTCGCGGGCTTCCTGCTGGTCGACGTCGTCGGCGAGGAGCGCGCGATCGAGATCGCCGGCCGGGTCCCGGACGCCGTGTGGGGCCTGGTGGAGGTGCGCCCGGTGCTCGACATGAGCCAGTGGGACGGATGAGCGGGGTCGAGCCCGTCGAGACGGCGCTGCGGGAGCTGGCGCCCGCGGTGCTCGGGGTGCTCGTCCGCCGCCACCGCGACTTCGACGCGTGCGAGGACGCGCTGCAGGACGCGCTGCTCGCCGCGTCCCGGTCGTGGCCGGTCGACGGCCGCCCCGCCAACCCGACCGGCTGGCTGGTGACGACGGCGACGCGGCGGTTGGTCGAGACGTGGCGCCGCGACGCCGCGCGGCGCCGCCGGGAGTCCGACGACGCGGCGCGGGCGGTCCCGCCCGGCGACCCGGCGCCGGGCCGCGACGACACGCTCGCCCTGCTCGTCCTGTGCTGCCACCCCGCGCTGACGCCGCCGGCCCAGGTCGCCCTGACGCTGCGCGCGGTCGGCGGCCTGACGACCGCGGAGATCGCCCGCGGGCTGCTCGTCCCCGAGGCGACGGTGGCCCAGCGGATCAGCCGGGCGAAGGCCCGGATCGCGGCCGCCGGGGCGCGGTTCGCCGAGCCCTCCCCCGCCGAGCGGGAGGCGCGCCTGCCGGCCGTCCTCGAGATCCTCTACCGGATCTACACGGAGGGCCACACGGCGAGCGCCGGCGAGGACCTGCAGCGCCCGGACCTCGGCGCGGAGGCGATCCGCCTGGCACGCCAGCTCCACGGCGGGTGGCCCGGCCACGGCGAGGTGACCGGGCTGCTCGCCCTCGTGCTCCTCACCGACGCCCGCCGCCCGGCGCGGGTCCGGGCCGACGGCGCGCTGGTCCCGCTCGCCGAGCAGGACCGGCGCCGGTGGGACCGGGCGGCGATCGCCGAGGGCGTCGCGCTGCTCGAGGGCGTGCTCCCCGTCGCCGAGCCCGGACCCTTCCAGGTGCAGGCCGCCATCGCCGCCGTGCACGACGAGGCCCCGACGGCCGAAGAGACCGACTGGCACCAGATCCTCGGGCTGTACGGGGTGCTGGAGGTGCTCGCGCCCTCGCCGGTGGTGACCCTCAACCGGATCGTCGCGCTGGCGATGGTCGAGGGCCCCCGGGCCGGCCTGGAGCGTCTCGACGACCTGGCGCCCCGGCTCGAGGGCCACCACCGCGTCGACGCCGTCCGCGCCCACCTGCTCGAGCGCGTCGGCGAGCGCGCGGCCGCCGTCGCGGCCTACCGGCGTGCCGCCCAGCGGACCCTCAGCGGCCCCGAGCAGCGCTACCTGGCCCGCCGCGCCGCCGCCCTGGCGTGATCCCACGCCTCACCGCCCCCTCGCGTCGCCGTCCCTACCGTGACCGCCGTGCGGACGGGGACGCGGGCCGCCGCGGGGGCGGTTGTGCTGCTGGTGGCGGCCCTGCTCGCCGGGCTCGTGTGGTGGGCGGTGGCGCAGCGGGTCCCCCGCGCGCTCTGGGACGCCGTCGACCCGCCGCCGCCGGAGGCGTGCTCGGTGGCCGACCCGACGACGTCGGGCTGCCTGACGCCCACCGCCCGGCGGCTGCACGACGCCGCCGTGGCCCGCTTCGGCGAGCCCGGCCGCGACGCGCCGGTCCGCGCGGTCACCTGCTGGTCGGAGCACGCCTGGAACCCGTCGAGCGACCACCCGCAGGGCCGGGCCTGCGACTTCTTCCCCGGCGCGTTCGGCGAGTTCGCGGCCGGTGACGACCTCGCCAACGGCTGGGCGGTGGCGCAGTGGCTGCGCGACGACGCCGCCGAGCTGGGCGTCCGCTACGTCATCTGGCAGGGCCGCATCTGGTACCGCGGCGGCGGCGACGCGGGCGACGGCTGGGGCCGGCCCTACGGCGGCGGCGGGGTCTACGACCCGCAGGACGCCACCGGCGGCCACTTCGACCACGTCCACGTCAGCGTCCTCCCCCGTTCGTGAGTAGTTGGGACCCGTATAGGGGCCCCAACTGCTCACGTGGGGATCGGCTCGTGGGGCCAGTCGCGGAGGTTGACCTGGTCGCAGGTGAGGGCGAAGGCATCGATCTCCTCGGGCGGGGCGCCCCGGGTGAAGAGATCGACCAGGCCCCGGAAGTAGTGCTCCCGCGGCGCCCCGGGCACGAAGAGGATGAGGAAGCGGGCGAGCTCGTCGCCCACGGCGTGGAAGCCGTGCACGCCGTTGACGGGCACGTGGGCGAAGTCGCCGCTGCCGAGCACCTGCCAGCCCGTGCCGCTCATCACCCCGAGCCGTCCCGAGATCACCCAGAACGCCTCGGTGAAGCCCGTGTGGTAGTGCGGGATCGCGCCCCAGCGCCCGGGCACGGCCGCGCTCTCGAACAGCCCGTAGCCGCCGCCCACGGCGTCCGACGGCGCGGTGAACACCGCCGGCCCGGCCTGCTCCACGTCGGCGCGGAAGCGGTAGGTGCCCGGGTCGGCGTCGGGGACCTCGGTGGGGAAGCTCATCGGACGTGCGACGGGACGAACGGCGGGCTGACGACCTCGCAGGCCAGGGCCCGCCCGCGGACGTCGATCGCGAGGACGTCGCCCTCCTCGACGCCGGCGGCGGTGTCGAGCAGGGCCAGGGCGATGCCGGTCCGCAGCGTCGGGGAGAAGGTCCCCGACGTGGTCTCGCCGACCGGCTCCTCACCCCGCCGGACAGTCATGTGCCCGCGCGGGACGCCGCGACCGGTGGCCTTCAGCCCCCACGACCGGCGCCGCGGCCCGGCCTCGCGCTCGGCGAGCAGGGCCTCGCGGCCCCAGAACCCCGGCTTCTTCCAGGCCACCGCGAACCCGCACCGCGCCTGCAGCGGGGTGATGTCCGGGCCCAGGTCCTGGCCGTGCAGCGGCAGCCCGGCCTCGGTGCGCAGGGTGTCCCGGGCGCCGAGCCCGGCCGGCAGCCCGCCCTGCTCGGCCACCACCGCGGCCAGCGCGTCCCACAGCTCGCCGGCGCCGTCGGCGGGCGCGATGAGCTCGTAGCCGCGCTCGCCGGTGTAGCCGGTGCGGCACACGCGCACGAACCGCCCCTGCCACTCCGCGTCGACGAAGGCCATGTAGTCGAGCGGGTCGGGGTCGGTGAGCAGCCCCAGCTCGGCCAGCACCGCCGGCGACGACGGGCCCTGCACGGCGAGCACCACGTGGGCGTCGTGCTCGTCGTCGACGGCGATCCCGTCCGGCGCGACCGCCGCGAGCCGCCGCCCGACGCCGGCGGAGTTCGCGGCGTTGGGGACGGCGAACACCTCGTCGGGGCCGACGAGGTAGAGGATCAGGTCGTCGACGACGCCGCCGTCCTCGGCGCAGCACAGCGTGTACTGCGCCTTGCCGGGCACGATGCGCTCGAGCGAGTTGGTCAGGCAGCGGTCGACGAACGCCGCCGCCCCCGGGCCGTGGACCCGCACCTTGCCCAGGTGGCTGACGTCGAACAGCCCGACGGCCTCGCGGGTCGCGGTGTGCTCGGCCACGGTCCCCGAGTACTGGACGGGCATCTCCCACCCGCCGAACGGCGCGAACGAGGCCCCGAGCGCGACGTGGTGGTCGTGCAGCGGGCTGCGTCTGGTCTCGCTGACGGTCATCGGATCACGCAGCGGAGCGGAGCTGGTTCAGTGGCTGCCACCCGCGGCACCGTAGTGGAGGGCCGCCGGTCCTAGCATGTGATCGACACCGTTGACAGGGAGAGGCACGACGTGACCAGCAGCCCCGACCTCGAGCTCCTCGGCGCCGAGCCGGGGCCCGACGCCCTCGCCGACGCCGACGCCCTCGTCGTCGGCGTCCGTCCCGGGGAGGACGGCGCGGACCCCGTCCTCGCCGGCGCCACCTCCCCGCTCGGCGACCTCGCCGCCGACCTGCCGGGCCTCGTCGCCCTGCTGGGCGGCACGGGCAAGGCCGAGGAGGTCACCCGGGTCCCGACGCGCGGCGGGCTGGGCACGCCGCTGGTGGTCGCGGTGGGGCTCGGGACGGAGCCGGCGGCCCCCGCCGGCGAGGCACCCGACGTCGCCGAGCAGGTGCGCCGCGCGGCCGGCGCCGCGGCGCGCGCCCTGCACGGCAAGGCCGCGCGCGTCGTCACCACGCTGTCGTCGCTCGACCTCGCGGCCGCGGTGGAGGGCACCCTGCTCGGGGACTACGCCTTCACCGAGTACAAGAAGGAGCCGGAGACCGCGCCGACCGAGCTGCGCCGCCTCGGGCTCGTCGCCGACGGCGACCGGGCGGCCGCCGACCGCGCGGCCACCGTCGCGCGGTGGGTCGCGGCGGCGCGCGACCTCGTCAACACCCCGCCCAACGACCTCTACCCCGACGCCTTCGCGCAGCGGGCGCGCGCGCTGGCCGAGGGCGCGGGCGTGGCGGTGGAGGTCCTCGACGAGCACCAGCTCGCCGAGGGCGGCTACGGCGGCGTGCTCGGCGTCGGCGGCGGGTCGTCCCGGCCGCCGCGGCTCGTGCGGCTGACCTACACGCCCGCGAACCCCGTCAAGAAGGTCGCGCTCGTCGGCAAGGGCATCACCTTCGACACCGGCGGCATCTCGATCAAGCCGGCCGCGAACATGGACCACATGACCTCGGACATGTCCGGGGCCGCGGGCGTCGTCGCCGCCACCTGCCTGGCCGCCGAGCTCGGGCTCGACGTCGAGGTCGTCGCCACCGTGCCGATGGCGGAGAACATGCCGTCGGGGACGGCGTACCGGCCCGGGGACGTCCTGGCGATGTACGGCGGCACGACGGTCGAGGTGCTCAACACCGACGCCGAGGGCCGGCTGGTGCTCGGCGACGCGATCGCCCGCGCCTGCGAGGACGCGCCGGACTACCTGCTCGAGACCTCCACCCTCACCGGCGCCCAGCTCGTCGCCCTGGGCTCCCGGACGCCGGGCGTCATGGGCGCCGACGAGTTCCGCGACCGGGTCGCGGCGCGGGCGGTGGCCGCCGGCGACGGCGGCTGGGCGATGCCGCTGCCCGAGGAGCTGCGCGCCGACCTCGACTCGCGCGTCGCCGACCTCGCCAACGTCACCAACCACCGTTTCGGCGGGATGCTCGTCGGCGGCATCTTCCTGCGGGAGTTCGTCGCCGACGACGTCCCGTGGGTGCACCTCGACATCGCCGGGCCCGCCTTCAACACCGGCGGCCCGCACGGCTACACCCCGAAGGGCGGCACCGGCGTCCCGGTGCGGACGATCGCGGCCGTGCTCGACGACATCGCCCGCCACGGCTGATCGACGGACACGCGGGATGGTCAGGGGTGGAAGGATGAACCCCGACATCGCCGGGAACGGGTCCACCGACCCGACCCCGGGCACCGCACGCCACACGCCGACGCGGGAGAAGCAGCAGTGAGCGACACGTACGACGTCATCATCCTCGGGGCCGGGTCGGGCGGTTACGCCTGTGCGTTCCGGGCCGCGGAGCTCGGCCTGTCGGTCGCGCTCGTGGAGAAGGACAAGGTCGGCGGCACCTGCCTGCACCGCGGCTGCATCCCGACCAAGGCGCTGCTGCACGCCGCCGAGGTGGCCGACTCGGCCCGCGAGGGCGAGCAGTTCGGCGTCAAGAGCTCGCTGTCGGGCATCGACATGAGCGGCGTCAACTCCTACAAGGACAACGTCGTCTCCCGCCTCTACAAGGGCCTGCAGGGCCTGGTGAAGGCGAACAAGGTCACGCTGATCGAGGGCGCCGGCAAGCTCGTCGGGCAGGACACCGTCGAGGTCGACGGCCAGCGCTACCAGGGCCGCAACATCGTGCTGGCGTCCGGCTCGTACTCCAAGACGCTGCCCGGCCTCGAGCTCGGCGGCCGCGTGCTCACCTCCACGGAGGCGATCAACCTCGACTACGTGCCCGAGCGCGTCGTCGTCCTCGGCGGTGGCGTCATCGGCGTCGAGTTCGCGAGCGTGTGGAAGAGCTTCGGCGCCGAGGTGACCATCGTCGAGGCGCTGCCCCACCTCGTGCCCAACGAGGACGAGTTCCTCTCCAAGCAGCTCGAGCGCCAGTTCCGCCGGCGCAAGATCGCGTTCAAGACCGGCACGAAGTTCACCGGTGTCTCCCAGAGCGCCGACGCCGTGACGATCTCGCTCGAGAACGGCGAGGAGATCGAGGCCGACCTCCTGCTCGTCGCCGTGGGCCGCGGCCCCAACACCGCCGACCTCGGCTACGAGGAGAACGGCGTGGCGCTGGACCGCGGCTTCGTGCCGACCAGCGAGCGCCTGCACACCGGCGTCGGCAACATCTACGCGGTCGGCGACATCGTGCCCGGCCTCCAGCTCGCCCACCGCGGCTTCCAGCAGGGCATCTTCGTCGCCGAGGAGATCGCCGGGCTGAACCCGCCGGTGATCGACGAGAAGGGCATCCCGCGCGTCACCTACTGCGAGCCCGAGGTCGCGTCGGTCGGTCTCACCGAGGCGCAGGCCAAGGAGGCGTACGGCGAGGTGCAGACCTTCACCTACGACCTCGCCGGCAACGGCAAGTCGCAGATCCTCAAGACCGCCGGCGCCATCAAGCTCGTCAAGGGCGGCACCGGGGACGACGCGCCCGTCGTCGGCGTCCACATGATCGGCTCGCGCATGGGCGAGCAGGTCGGCGAGGCGCAGCTGATCTACAACTGGGAGGCCCTGCCCGCCGAGGTGGCCAACCTGGTCCACGCCCACCCCACGCAGAACGAGGCCCTCGGGGAGGCGCACCTCGCGCTCGCCGGCAAGCCCCTGCACAGCCACAGCTGACCCGAGACAGAGCGACGAGGAGTACCAGCACGATGGCCTACACCGTCCAGATGCCTGCTCTCGGGGAGAGCGTCACCGAGGGCACGGTGACGCGGTGGCTCAAGCAGGAGGGCGACCACGTCGACGTGGACGAGCCCCTGCTCGAGGTCTCGACCGACAAGGTCGACACCGAGATCCCCTCGCCCCAGGCGGGCGTCCTGCAGCGGATCGTGGCGCAGGAGGACGACACCGTCGAGGTCGGCGGTGACCTCGCCGTCATCGGCGAGGAGGGCGAGTCCGCGGGCGGCGGCGGCGGTGAGGCCCAGGCCGAGCCCCAGCAGCAGGCGCCGGAGCCGGAGCCGTCGCAGCTCGAGCCCGAGCCGGAGCCGGAGCCGGAGCCGGAGCCGCAGCAGCCGGCGCAGCCCGCGGCGGCCTCCTCGGGTGGTTCGTCGGGCGGCGGGTCGGGCACGACCGTGGAGATGCCGGCGCTGGGCGAGTCGGTCACCGAGGGCACGGTGACGCGCTGGCTCAAGCAGGTCGGCGACACCGTCGAGGTCGACGAGCCGCTGCTCGAGGTGTCCACCGACAAGGTCGACACCGAGATCCCCTCGCCCGTCGCCGGCACGGTCCTCGAGCTCAAGGCCGGCGAGGACGACACCGTGGAGGTCGGGGGCGCGCTCGCCGTCATCGGCGACGCGTCGCAGGCGTCGGGCGGCGGGTCGGCGGCCCCGGCCCAGGAGCAGCCGGCCCAGCCGTCCCAGCCGTCCCAGCCGTCCCAGCCCCAGCAGGACCCGCGCCCGGAGCCGGAGCAGCCGAACGAGCCGGAGCCGGCGGCGGCCTCGAGCGGCGCACAGGCCGCGTCGGGCGCCGACGACTACGTCTCGCACGAGACCGAGCGGTCGACCGGCCCGTCGGGCCCCGCGAACGCCGGCGGGCTGCAGCCGCGGGAGCAGGCCTCGCAGTCCAACGGCTCCTCGGCGCCCTCCTCCGCGCCGTCCACCGAGGCCGGCTCGCCGTACGTCACGCCGCTGGTGCGCAAGCTCGCCGCCGAGCGCGGCGTCGACCTGTCGTCGCTGGCCGGCACCGGCGTCGGCGGGCGCATCCGCAAGCAGGACGTCGTCAAGGCGGCCGACGAGCAGGACGCCTCCGCGGCGTCCGCCGCGTCCGACGCCCCGACCCAGGCGGCTCCCGCCGGCGGCTCGGGCGGGGGCGCGGTGCACGGCGGCGAGGTGCAGAAGCCGGCCCAGCCGTCGGCGTCCGGGGCCCGCGGCTCGTCCGGCGCGCCGGCGCCGGACACCTCGGGGCTGCGCGGCACCACGCAGAAGCTCTCCCGGCGCCGGGCGACGATCGCCAAGCGCATGGTCGAGTCGCTGCAAATCTCCGCCCAGCTCACGACGGTGGTCGAGGCGGACGTCACGCGGATCGCGCGGCTGCGCGACCGCGCGAAGGCCGACTTCCAGGCGCGCGAGGGCGTCAAGCTCTCGTTCCTGCCGTTCATGGCCCTGGCGACGGTCGAGGCGCTCAAGGCGCACCCGAACGTCAACGCCATGATCGACACCGAGAAGGGCGAGGTGACCTACCACGGCGCCGAGCACCTCGGGATCGCCGTCGACTCCCCGGCCGGGCTGATCGTGCCGGTGATCCACGACGCCGGGGACCTCAACCTCGCCGGGCTGGCCCGCAAGATCGCCGACGTGGCCGACCGCACGCGGGCGAACAAGATCACGCCGGACGAGCTCTCGGGTGGCACGTTCACGATCACCAACACCGGCTCGCGGGGCGCGCTGATCGACACGCCGATCATCAACCAGCCCCAGGTCGGCATCCTGGGCACGGGCGCGGTCGTCAAGAAGCCGGTCGTGCTCCAGGACGACTCCGGCGGCGACGTCATCGCGGTGCGGTCGATGGCCTACCTGTGCCTGTCGTACGACCATCGGATCGTCGACGGCGCCGACGCGGCCCGGTTCCTCACGACGGTCAAGGACCGCCTCGAGGGCGGCGCGTTCGAGGGCGAGCTGGGCCTCTAGCCCGCCCGGACGCGGGTGCTCGGCCGCCCGCGCACACCTCCGAGAAACGAACGGCGCCCTCGCTGCTTCCGAAGCAGCGAGGGCGCCGTTCGTTCGTCCGGGGCGGGGCACGAGGTCCAGGGCGACCCCGGGTCGCGAGCAGGCGGACACTCCGCGACGATCACCCCATGCGCGTCGTCATCGCCGGGTCCTCCGGCCTCATCGGCACCGCCCTGGTCCCGCGGCTGCGGGAGGCCGGGCACGACGTCGTGCGCCTGGTGCGGCGGACCCCGCAGGCGCCCGACGAGCGCGGCTGGGACCCCGCGGCCGGCCACATCGCGCCGGACGCGCTCGAGGGCGCCGACGCCGTCGTCAACCTGTGCGGCGCCGGCATCGGCGACCAGCGCTGGACGGGGGCGCGCAAGCAGGAGCTGCGCGACAGCCGCATGATCCCCACCGACGTCATCGCCCGGGCGGTGGCCGAGCACGGGATCGGCACGCTGGTCAACGGCTCGGCGGTCGGCTGGTACGGCGACACCGGGGCGATGGCCGTCGACGAGTCCGGCCGGCGCGGCACCGGCTTTCTCGCCGACCTCTGCCGTGACTGGGAGGCCGCCACGGCGCCGGCGTCCGAGGCCGGCGCGCGGGTCGTGCTCGTGCGCACCGGGCTCGTCCTCTCACCGTCCGGCGGGCTGATGGGGCGCATCAAGCCGCTGTTCAAGGCCGGGCTGGGCGGCCGGCTGGGCTCGGGCAGCCAGTACTGGCCGTGGATCTCCCTCGACGACGAGGTCGGCGCCATCGTCTACGCCCTCGAGCACGACTCCGTCTCGGGGCCGATGAACGCGACCGGGCCCGACCCGGTCAGCAACGACGAGTTCACCCGGGTCCTGGCCGGCCAGCTCCACCGCCCGGCGCCGTGGGCCGTACCCGGGTTCGCGATGCGCGCAGTGCTCGGCGAGTTCGCCGACGAGGGCGTGCTGGTCAGCCAGCGGGTGCTGCCCGGGGTGCTCGAGCGCGAGGGCTTCACGTTCCGCCACGCCACGCTGTCCGAGGCGCTGGCCGCGGTGCTCGACGGATGAGCTCCCTCCCCGACGCCGTCGACGTCGTCGTGGTCGGTGCCGGGCTCGCGGGGCTGCGCGCGGCGCGCACGGTCGCGCGCGCCGGGCGCTCGGTGGTGGTGTGCGAGGCGGGTGACGGCGTCGGGGGCCGGGTGCGCACCGACGTCGTCGACGGCTTCCTCGTCGACCGCGGCTTCCAGATCCTCAACACCTCGTACCCGGCCCTGAAGGCGTCGGTCGACCTCGAGGCCCTCGACCTGCGCCGCTTCGTCCCCGGCGCCGCGGTCCGCGACGCCGACGGGCGCCTGCACCGGCTCGCCGACCCCCGCCGCGTCCCGTCGTGGGCGCCCCGCACCGCACTCGACGGGCTGCTGGGCCTCCAGGACAAGGCCCGGATCGCCGCGCTCGCGGTGCGCTCGCTCGTCGTCCCCCCGTCGCGGCAGGCCACCGCACCCGAGCGCACCACCGCCGAGGAGCTCGCCCGCTGGGGCCTCGGCGGGACGCCGACCGACACGTTCCTTCGGCCGTTCCTCAGCGGCGTGCTGGGCGACCGTGACCTCGAGACCTCGTCACGGGTGTTCTCGCTGTTCTGGCGCAGCTTCGCCCTCGGCGACCTGACCGTGCCCTCGCGCGGGATCGGCGCGGTGCCCCAGCAGCTCGCGGCGCGCCTGCCCGCCGGCACGGTCCTGACCGGCACGCCGGTCGAGCGCGTGGCGCCGGGACGGGTCGACACCCCGCGGGGCACGGTCCGCGCGGGTGCGGTGATCGTCGCGACCGAGGGCACGGCCGCCGCCGAGCTCCTGGACGGGCGGATCCCCTCGCCGCGGACGTTCGCGCTGACCACGCACTACCACGTGACGGCCGAGCCCCCGACGGGCCAGGCGCTGCTGCACCTCGACGGCGCGGGCGGCCCGATCGTCAACACCCTCGTGCTCACCGCGGCCGCACCGTCCTACTCGCCCGACCACCGCCACGTCGTGCAGAGCACCGTCCTCGGCCCCGATCCGCTGCCCGACGCCGACCTGCGCCGCGAGCTGGCGCGGGTGTGGGGCACGCCGGCCGGGTCGTGGGACGAGCTGGCGACGGTCCGCGTCCCGCGCGCGCTGCCCGCGACCGTGCCCCCCACCCCGGAGGGCCTGCGCCACCCGGTGGACCTCGGCGACGGGCTGTTCGTCGCCGGCGACCACCGCGACACCCCGTCCACCCAGGGCGCGCTGGTCAGCGGGCGGCGGACGGCACAGGAGGCGCTGCGGTTCCTGGGACCGGGGTAGCGTCGAGGACGTGAGCCGCTCCAGCCGCGCGTCCGCCGAGCCCGTCGAGGTGCACGAGCTCGGGACAGTCGACTACCAGCAGGCCTGGGACCGGCAGCGGGCGCACGCCGAGGCCCGCGTCGCGGGCACCGGGCCGGACGTGCTGATGCTGCTCGAGCACCCCTCGGTGTACACCGCCGGGCGCCGCACGCTGCCCGAGGAGCGGCCCGCCGACGGCACACCGGTGATCGACGTCGACCGCGGCGGCAAGATCACGTGGCACGGGCCGGGCCAGCTCGTCGGCTACCCCATCATCGGGCTCGCCGAGCCGGTGGACGTGGTGGCGCACGTCCGGCGCCTCGAGCAGGCACTGATCGCGGTGTGCGACGGCTACGGGCTGCCGGTCGGGCGCGTCGACGGCCGCAGCGGGGTGTGGCTGCCCGCCGACGACCGCGGCCCCGCCCGCAAGATCGCCGCGATCGGCGTGCGCGTGGCGCGCGGGGTGACCCTGCACGGCTTCGCGCTCAACGCCGACCCGGACCTCGCCGCGTTCGGGGCGATCGTGCCGTGCGGCATCCGCGACGCCGGCGTCACGAGCCTGACCGCCGAGCTCGGCCGCCACGTCACCGTCGACGAGGTCCGCGACACCACCCGCGACGCCGTGCTCGCCGCCCTCGACGGCACGCTCGCGCTGACCGACCGGACGCTCGCGGTGGCGGACGACGCCCCGCAGGACGTCATCGTCGGCGGGCTGACGGTCCGGGTGGGCGCCGCGCGCTGACGCCCTTGACACGTCCGGCGGCGGTCGGGAGTGTCCCCGGTCACAGGACCGGGAGGAGATCCCCGTGGACGTGTCCGTCGCCTTCCCCACCGCCCTGAGCTCGCCGGACGACATCGCGCTGGCCGAGGAGCTCGGCTACGCGCGGGCGTGGGTGTACGACACCCCGCAGCAGAGCCCTGACGTGTGGATGACGCTGGCGCTCGCCGCCGAGCGCACCGAGCGGATCGGTCTCGGCCCGGGCGTCCTCGTCCCGACGCTGCGCCACCCGATGACCAACGCCGCGGCCACGGCCACCCTCGCGGCGCTCGCGCCGGGCCGGGTCGCCGTCGCGTTCGGCACCGGGTTCACCGGCCGCCGCGCCATGGGCTACCGGGCGATCTCCTGGTCGTTCATGGACGCCTACATCCGCGCCTACCGCGCCCTGCTGGCCGGCGAGGTCGTCGAGTGGGAGGGCGCGCAGATGCAGATGCTCCACCCGGAGGGCCACGCACCGGCCCGCCCGGTGGAGGTCCCGATCCTCGTCGGCGCCCTCGGACCCAAGGGCGACGCGGTGGCCCGCGAGCTCGGTGACGGCCTGTTCGTGACGCTGGCCCAGCCGGGCTTCATGACCAGCTACTCCTGGGTGCCCTACCTGGCCTGGGGCACGGTCCTCGACGACGGCGAGGCGCCGGACTCCGGGCACGCGCAGGAGGCGGCGGGCCCGGGCTGGGCGCTGGCCTACCACGGCGCCTACGAGTTCGGCGGACCCGACGCCGTGCGGGACCTGCCGGGCGGGCCGGAGTGGATGGACGTCGTCGAGCGCACCCCCGAGAGCCGCCGACACCTCGCCGTGCACGTCGGGCACTGCGTGCACCTCAACGACGCCGACCGGGCCGCCTGGGACGCCGGCGGGCACGCGATGCTGCGCGAGGCGACGCTGTCGGGCACGCGTGGCGAGGTGCGCGAGCGGCTCGACCAGCTCGGCGAGCAGGGGGTCACCGAGATCGTCTTCCAGCCCTGCGGATCGGACACCCGCCGCGAGCTGGAGCGCTTCCTCGACGCGACGGCGTGACGACGTGACCCCTCAGGCCGCGCGCACCTGCGGCGAGATCTCGGCGGCGACGAGGTCGATCTGGTCGAGGTCGGAGAGGTCGAGCACCTGGAGGTAGACGCGGTCGAGGCCCGCGCGCTCCGCGAGCGTCCCGAGCTTGTCGACCACCTCCGCGGGCGTGCCCGCCAGGCCGTTGGCGCGCAGCTCGGCGGGGTCGCGGCCGATCGCGTCGGCGCGTCGGGCGACCTCGGCCTCGTCACGCCCCGTGCAGAGCACCTGCGCGGTGGAGCGGCCCAGCGTCTTCGGGTCGCGGCCCTGGTCGAGGCACGCGGCGTCGACGCGCTCCTGACCGGCGACGATCTCGTCGAGCCCGGCGAACGGCATGTTGAACTCGGTGCCGTACGTCGCGGCGAGGGCCGGCGTGCGGTGCGGGCCGTTGCCGCCGACGATGATCGGCGGGTGCGGGGTCTGCAGCGGCTTGGGCAGGCCCGGGCTGTCGGTGAACTCGTAGTGCTCGCCGTGGTGGGTGTACGGGACCCCGACGGGCGTGCGCCAGGCCCCGGTGAGGATCTCCAGCTGCTCGGCGAGCATCGAGAACCGCTCTCCCACCGGCGGGAAGGGGATCCCGTAGGCGCGGTGCTCGGCCTCGTACCAGCCCGTGCCGAGCCCCAGCTCGATGCGCCCGCCCGACATCTGGTCGACCTGGGCCACCATCACCCCGAGCGGGCCGGGAAGGCGGAACGTCGCGGCCGTCATCAGCGTGCCCAGGCGGATGGTGCGCGTCTCGCGCGCCAGGGCCGCGAGCGTGACCCAGGCGTCGGTGGGCCCGGGCAGGCCGTTGGCCTCCCCCATGGCCAGGAAGTGGTCCGAGCGGAAGAAACCGTCGAACCCGGCGTCCTCGGACGCCCGGGCAACGCGGAGCAGGTCGTCGTAGGCGGCGCCCTGCTGCGGCTCGGTGAAGATCCGAAGGTCCACACGATCAGGGTAGTCACCCGATCAACGTCCGAACCGTCCCCCGGGTCACTTCCCGGCCGGACATCAGCGGCGTGCGGCGTAGGGTCGGGGCCGTGACGGTTGCTCCACGCCAGGACCTCGGTGAGGGACGGAAGATGTTGCGGCTCGAGGTCCGCAACTCCCAGACGCCCATCGAGCGCAAGCCGGAGTGGATCCGCACGCGCGTGGCCACCGGCCCGAACTTCACCGAGCTCAAGGGCCTGGTGAAGGGCTCCGGCCTGGCCACGGTGTGCGAGGAGGCCGGCTGCCCGAACATCTTCGAGTGCTGGGAGGACCGCGAGGCCACCTTCCTCATCGGGGGCGAGCAGTGCACGCGCCGCTGCGACTTCTGCCAGATCGACACGGGCAAGCCCTCCCCGCTGGACCGGACGGAGCCGCGCAAGGTCGCGGAGTCGGTCCGCCAGATGGGGCTGCGCTACTCGACGATCACCGGCGTCGCGCGTGACGACCTCGACGACGGCGGCTCGTGGCTCTACGCCGAGACCGTCCGCCAGGTGCACGAGCTCAACCCGGGCACCGGCGTCGAACTGCTCATCCCGGACTTCGACGGCCGCGCCGACCAGCTGGGGCCGGTGTTCGACGCCGCCCCCGAGGTGCTCGCCCACAACCTCGAGACGGTGCCGCGCATCTTCCGCCGCATCCGGCCGGGGTTCCGCTACGAGCGCTCCCTCGACGTCATCCGCCAGGCCCGCGCCGCCGGCCTGGTCACCAAGTCCAACCTCATCCTCGGCATGGGCGAGACCCCCGAGGAGGTCACCGCGGCGATGCAGGACCTCGTCGACGCGGGCTGCGAGCTGCTGACGCTCACGCAGTACCTGCGCCCGAGCCTGCGCCACCACCCCGTGGAGCGATGGGTCAAGCCCGAGGAGTTCGTCGAGCACCGCGACGCCGCGCTCGCCATGGGCTTCCCCGGCGTCATGGCCGGACCGCTGGTGCGCTCGTCGTACCGGGCGGGCCGTCTCTACGCGCAGGCCGTGCTCGCCCGCGGCGAGGAGCTGCCCGAGGGCATGGCCGAGCTCGCGCAGGAAGGCCCGGCCCGCCAGGAGGTCGGCGAGGTGCTCGCCCGCACGAAGGGCTCCGCGGCTCGGGCGTGACGTCCCCGTAGGGCAGAATGGGACGCATGGCGAAGCAGGGCTCCGGCGCGGCGAGCAAGGAAGAGAAGAAGGCCGCGAAGCAGGCCGCGAAGGCCGCGCGCAAGGAGCGGTTCAGCCAGATCTGGCAGGCGTTCCAGATGCAGCGCCGCGAGGACAAGCTGCTCCTGCCGCTGATGATCGGCGCGGTGCTGGGCACCGGGCTGGTGCTCTTCGGAGTCGGGCTGCTCTTCGGCCAGCAGTGGTTCCTGCTGCCCACCGGCATCCTGCTGGGCATCCTGCTGGCGGTCATCATCTTCGGCCGCCGCGTGCAGCGGAACGTCTACACCAAGGCCAACGGCCAGCCCGGCGCCGCCGGGTGGGCGCTCGACACCATGCGCGGGCAGTGGCGCGTCACCCAGGCCGTCGCGGGCACCACCCAGCTCGACGCCGTCCACCGCGTGATCGGGCGCCCGGGCGTCATCCTCGTCGCCGAGGGCGCGCCGCACCGCACCAAGAACCTCGTCGCCCAGGAGAAGAAGCGCGTCTCGCGCATCATCGGGCAGGTCCCGATCTACGAGATCTCCGTCGGCGACGAGGAGGGCCAGGTGCCGCTGGCCAAGCTCCAGCGCCACGTCACCAAGCTGCCGCGCAACATCGACAAGGGCCAGATGGACAACGTCGAGAAGCGCCTCGCGGCCCTGGCCAACCGCGGCGGGCCGGCCGTGCCCAAGGGCCCGGTGCCGAAGAACGCCCAGCAGATGAAGGGCATGCAGCGCACCGCGCGACGCCGATAGCCGGTCGCTAGCGCGTCATCACCACGACCGTGCGGCTCGCGCGGTCCTGCACGCCGCGCGCGTCCCGGTCGACGATCAGCGCCGGGATGACGAAGAACACCGAGAACGTGCGGACGAGCGTCCACAGCAGGCCGACGCCCGCGCGCTCCGGACGGTCGAGCCGCACGACGCGCATCCCCAGCAGCGCCATCGCCGGCGTCGCCCCGACCACCGCGACCGGGACGACCATGATGATCGCCCAGGTCAGCAGGCTCCAGTTCTGCGGCGGCACCGGGAACGTGAAGAGCAGGGCGAGCAGCCCGGCGAGCAGGGCGTCGAGGGCGAACTGCCCGCCGCGGCGGGCGAGCGTCGCCACCGACCCGCGCCCGGTCTCGGGCAGGCCGAAGCGCTCGCCGGGGTAGGTCGACGCCGGCTCCTCGGAGACCTCACGGGCCGCCGGGGACGGGCGCGCCGGCGCGACCGGCGCCCTGTCCCGGCCCTCGAGCCATTCACGAAACCAGGCCACCGTGTCAGGCTACGGGCGCGTGGCGGGAGACGGAGCGGAGCGGAGCTCGACCCTCGGACGGGTCGGCGCTGCGTGGCGGTCCGGCCACCCAGCGCTCGTTAACTGCTGTGAAACATGCTGGTGACGGACGAGCAACAGCACCCGCTTAGCGTCGGGATCACCTGGACCGGTCACGGTCGACGCCCCCGATCAGTGGGTACGGTGCGATCCGCTGACCGTTCGACCCCCGTCGTCCCCGGCAAGCGTGTGAAGGAGCCACCCAGGGTGTTCAACAATCAGGACGAGGTCTTCAAGTACATCTCCGACGAGGGGGTGAAGTACGTCGACGTCCGCTTCTGCGACCTGCCGGGGCAGATGCAGCACTTCACCGTGCCGGCGTCGGAGTTCGACGAGGACGTCTTCACCGCCGGGCTGGCCTTCGACGGCTCGTCGATCACCGGGTTCCAGAGCATCAACGAGTCGGACATGACGCTGCTGCCCGACGTGGCGACGTCGCGCATCGACCCGTTCCGGGCCCAGAAGACGCTCAACGTCAACTTCTTCGTGCACGACCCGCTGACGCTCGAGGCCTACAGCCGCGACCCGCGCAACGTCGCCCGCAAGGCCGAGAAGTTCCTCTCGACCGTCGACGTCGCGGACACCTGCTTCTTCGGCCCCGAGGCCGAGTTCTACATCTTCGACTCGATCCGCTACGACTCGAAGGCGAACGGCACCTTCTACGAGGTCGACTCGATCGAGGGCGCCTGGAACGCGGGCCGCGACGAGGTCGGCGGCAACAAGGGCAACAAGATCGCCTTCAAGGGCGGCTACTTCCCGGTCGAGCCCACCGACCAGAGCTCCGACCTGCGCGCCGCGATCGGCACCAACCTCATGAACGCCGGCTTCGAGCTCGAGAAGCTGCACCACGAGGTCGGCACCGGCGGCCAGGCCGAGATCAACTACAAGTTCAACACCCTGCTGCACGCCGCGGACGACCTGCAGCTGTTCAAGTACATCGTCAAGAACACCGCCTGGCAGGCCGGCAAGACCGTGACCTTCATGCCGAAGCCGCTCGCGGGCGACAACGGCTCGGGCATGCACTGCCACCAGTCGCTGTTCAAGGGCGGCGAGCCGCTGTTCTACGACGCCAACGGCTACGCGGGCCTGTCGGACATGGGCCGCCACTACATCGGCGGCATCCTGCACCACGCGCCCTCGCTGGTCGCGTTCACCAACGCCACGGCGAACTCGTACCACCGCCTGGTGCCCGGCTTCGAGGCCCCGATCAACCTGGTCTACTCGAACCGCAACCGCTCGGCGTGCGTCCGCATCCCGATCACCGGCGACAACCCGAAGGCCAAGCGCCTCGAGTTCCGCTGCCCCGACTCGTCGGGCAACCCGTACCTGTCCTTCGCCGCCATGATGATGGCCGGCCTGGACGGCATCCGGAACAAGATCGAGCCGCCGACGCCGGTCGACAAGGACCTCTACGAGCTGCCGCCCGAGGAGGCCGCCAACATCGCGCAGGTCCCGGCCAGCCTGGACGCCGCGGTGAACAACCTCGAGGCCGACCACGACTACCTGCTCGAGGGCGGGGTGTTCACCTCGGACCTCATCGAGAAGTGGATCGAGCTCAAGCGCGACGACGTGACCGGCCTGCGCCTGCGGCCGCACCCGTACGAGTTCGAGCTGTACTACAACTGCTGATCAGCGGTCGCGAACGGCCCGGTGCCCCGCGGGGTGCCGGGCCGTCGTGCGTCTAGAACCGCTCCTTCGGCGGGACGTTCGAGCGGACCCGCAACATCGCCACGGTGACGACCACCGACCCGATCGCGCCGAGCACGAAGAGCACGATCCCGATCTCCGGGCTGACGGTGAACACCAGGGCGAGGCCGACGAGCAGCACCACGGCACTGATCACCCAGCCGGTGACGCAGCCGCGGATCGTGGTGAGACCGAGCGCCGAGAACATGCCTCCATGCTTCCACGTGCTCACGGTGACCGGCGGTCCGGCACGTCCTCGCGCGGGGAGAGGGCGGCGGCGACGACGTACTGGTAGACGTAGCGGATCTCCTCGCCGCGCCGGACGGGCAGGCACACCCACCCCACCCACTCCCCCGTCGTCGTGCGCCGCCACGCCAGCAGCTCGCCGGGCACGCGGCTCTGCAGGTCGACGCCCTCGGGCATCGGCCGCACGGGCCGCTCCGGGGGCCGCGGGTAGGCGATCGCGAGATCGACCCACACCGGCTTGATCTCGTCGCGCTGCAGCGCGCCGGACCGGTCGTTGCGGCGCTGCGCCGGTCCCCGAGCATCGAACACGTGTTCGATGGTCGGTGATCCGCGGCCGGAACGCCACCCACACGGCCGCGTGTCACCCCGCGCGTTCGCACGACGCTCCGGCGGTGTCGGGGACCGGTGCGATGGTGCGACCATGACGGGAACGAGCACCGGGGAGGAGGAGCCGTGGCCGCACCCGAACAGGAGCACGTCGACCCGTTCGCGCACGACGGACCCTGGACCGAGGCGGACGTCCTGGCCCTCCCGGTGGACCGCCACGTCGAGCTGCTCGACGGGAGTCTCCTCGTGAGCCCCACCGGCTCGCACCGGCACCAGTGGCTCTCCAGCCGGCTGTGGGCCGCCCTGAACGCCGCCGCCCCGCGTGGGATGCGGGCGCTCGAAGCCGTGAACGTCCGGGTCGGGCAGGACCGCCTCCTCATCCCGGACCTGGCCGTGGTCGAGGAGCCGGACATGGCGGCGCTCGTCGCCGACGCGTCGGCGGTCCGGCTCGTCGTCGAGATCGTGAGCCCGGGCAACGCGTTCACGGACCGAGCCGTGAAGCCGCAGCTCTACGCCCAGGCGGGCGTCCCGGTGTACCTCCGCATCGAGTTCGTGGACGACGAACCGGTCGGCCATCTGCACGAACTCGTCGACGGCACCTACCGCGAGATCGCCCGCGACTCGACGGTCACGCTCGCCGGACCGTTCCCGGTGACGCTGGACCTCGGCACGCTGGCCCGCTGACGGCCCGATGTCCTCTCAGTCGACGAGGTAGAAGACCCGGTCGACGACGGCGCGGGCGCGGCGGGTGACGCGGCGGTACTCGTCGAGGAACTCGCCGGGGTCGGCGTCGGGGTCGTGGCCGAGCGCCGCGGCGACGGCGGCGAGGTCGCGCCCCGAGTGCGGCACCTCGTCGGTGGGCCGCCCGCGCACGAGGGTCGCCGCCGCGCGGGCGTGGGTGGCTGTCGTCCAGCCGGTGGCGAGCGCCTCGGCGTCGGCCTCCTCGACGAGCCCGGCCTTCGCGGCCGCCTCGAGCGCGTCCAGCGTCGAGGGCGTGCGCAGCGACGGCACCGCACCGGCGTGCTGGAGCTGCAGCAGCTGCACGGTCCACTCCACGTCGGAGAGCCCGCCGGTGCCGAGCTTGGTGTGCAGGGCCTTGTCGGCGCGGCGGGGCAGGCGCTCGTTGTCGACGCGCGCCTTGATCCGCCGGATCTCGACGGCCTTCTCGTCGGGCAGCCCGTCCGCCGGGTAGCGGTACGGGTCGATCGCCTCGACGAACGCGGCGCCGAGCGCCTCGTCGCCCGCGACCGGGCGGGCGCGCAGCAGGGCCTGGTACTCCCAGGTGTCGGCGAGCCGGGCGTAGTACTGGCGGTAGGAGTCGAGCGTCCGCACCAGCGGCCCGCCGCGGCCCTCGGGGCGCAGCTTGGTGTCGACCTCCAGCGGCGGGTCCGGACTCGGCGCCCCCAGGGCCCCGACCGCGGCCTCGGCGACCGCCTTCGCGTAGCGGACGGCCTCGGCGTCCTCGACGCCCTCGGCCGGCTCGCACACGAACAGCACGTCGGCGTCCGAGGAGTAGCCCAGCTCGCCCCCGCCGAGGCGGCCCATGCCGATGACGGCGATGCGCGCCGGGCGGTCGCCGTCCCCGACCTGGCCGCGCTCGGCCGCGGCCAGCGCGGCCTGGAGCACGGCCACCCAGATGCTCGACAGCGCCGTGCAGACGGCGGGGACGTCGAGCAGGCCGAGGAGGTCGGCGCACGCCACGCGGACCAGCTCGATGCGCCGCATCGACCGGCCGACCTGCCCGGCCGACGCGGGGTCGGTGTGGCGCCCCACCGCCGCGCGCAGCGACTGGGCGACCTCCTCGGGCCGGCGGGCCACGAGCTCGGCGTGCGGGCCGTCGCCGGCGAGCAGGCGCAGGACCTCCGGCGTGCGCGGCATCATCTCGGCCACCCACCGCGAGGTGCCCAGCACCCGCATCAGCCGCTCCGCGGCGACGCCCTCGTCGCGCAGGTAGCCCAGGAACCAGGGGGTGTCGGCGAGCGCCTCGGACACCTTGCGGTACGCGAGCAGCCCGTGGTCGGGGTCGGCGGTGTGCCCGAGCTCGTCGAGCAGCACCGGCAGCAGCGCCCGCTGGATGCGGCTCGCGCGGCTGACGCCGCTGGTCAGGGCCTGCAGGTGGCCCAGCGCCCCCTGCGGCGACGTCCAGCCCAGCGCCTTGAGCCGGCGCATCGCGGACTCCGAGGTGAGCACCAGGTCCTCGCCGGGCACGCGCGCCACCGACTCGAGCAGCGGGCGGTAGAAGAGCTTCTCGTGCAGGCGGCGCACCCGCACCGTGTGCCGCGAGCGCTCGTGCTGCAGGACGCCGACCGCGTCGCGGGACCCGTCGGGGCGCAGCTTGGCCGCGCGGGCGAGCCAGCGCAGGCCGGCGGTGTCGTCGTCGGACGGGAAGAGGTGGGTGCGGCGCATCTTCTGCAGCTGCACGCGGTGCTCGAGCATCCGCAGGAACCGGTACGACGCGGCGAGGTTGGCGGCGTCGTCGCGGCCGACGTAGCCGCCCTCGGCCAGCGCGGCCAGGGCCTCGAGGGTGTTCTGGCTGCGGATCGACTCGTCGCCGCGACCGTGCACCATCTGCAGCATCTGGACGGCGAACTCGGCGTCGCGCAGCCCGCCGCGCCCGAGCTTGATCTCGCGGTCGGCGTGGTCGGCGCGGATGTGCTCCTCCACGCGGCGGCGCATGGCGCGGACGTCGGCGACGAAGTCGTCGCGGTCGGCGGCGCTCCAGACCATCGGGTCGACGGTCTCGCAGTACCGCCGCGCCAGCTCCTCGTCGCCCGCGACCGGGCGGGCCTTGAGCAGCGCCTGGAACTCCCAGGTCTTCGCCCAGCGGCGGTAGTACGACTCGTGCCCCTCGAGGGTGCGCACCAGCGCGCCCTGCCGGCCCTCGGGCCGCAGGTTGGCGTCGACCTCGAGGAACGCCTCCGTGGCGATCCGCATCATCGTCGACGCGAGCCGGGTGGCGACGTCGGTGGGTCCCTCGTGCACGAAGACCACGTCGATGTCGCTGACGTAGTTGAGCTCGCGGCCGCCGCACTTGCCCATGCCGATCACGGCGAGCCGGCACGGGAGCGGGTCGTCGGGCTCGCGGCCGTCCCGGCCGCCCAGCGCGGCGGCGATCGTCGCGTCAGCGACGGCGAGCGAGGCCCGCAGGCCGGCGGCGGCGAGGTCGGCGAGCTGCGCGGCGACGACCTCGACGGGCAGCACCGGCAGCTCCGGCTCGCACACGGCCTGCAGGTCGGCGGCCGCCAGCGCGAGCACCTCGTCGCGGTAGGCCAGCCGCAGCACCCCGACACCGGCGGGCTCGAGGACCGTCGCGCGGGGCTCGTGGGCCGACGCGCCCACGGCGGCCAGCAGCGTCGCCGTCCGCTCGTCGAGGTCGGGCAGCTGCGAGGCGTCGTAGGTGCGCCCGGGCGTGCGCACGGTGCGCAGGGTGCGCCAGCGGTCGGGGTGGGCGACGAGGTGGTCGCCCAGCGCGGTCGACCCGCCGAGCACGCCGAACAGCCGCCCCCGCAGGCCCTGGTCGCTGCCCAGCGCCGCCACCAGCGCCGGCCACTCCTCCTCGCCCAGCGCCTCGCGCACCCGCTCGACGGCCAGCAGCGCCAGGTCCGGGTCGGCGCTGCGGGCCAGGGCCCAGACGACGTTCTCGGAGCCCGGCCGCGGCGCGTCACCGTCCCACCAGCCGAGCGCGGCGAGCCGCGGCCCCGCGTCCGGGTCGGTGAGCCCGAGCCGTGCCGGCGCCCGCCCCGTCCGGTCGGGCCGCCGGTGCGTCGTCGCGGGCTCGGTCATGCCCCGAGGATTCCAGCTCACCCGGGACCCGGCGCGTCTGCTGACAGGATCGGGGGCATGCAGCGCTTCGAGTACAAGGTCGTCCAGCTCCGCGAGAGCCTCATGGGCGGCAAGCTGTCCGACGACAAGCTCGAGAAGGTCCTCAACGCCGAGGCCGCCGACGGCTGGCAGCTCCGGACCATCACGAGCGCGGACGTGAAGGGGCGGATCGGGCCGGGCGGTGTCGACGGCCTGCTCGTCACCTTCGAACGGCCGGTGTGACCTACAGCGTCGGCAGGTAGGTCGCCAGCTCGTAGGGCGTCACGTTGCGCCGGTAGGCGTCCCACTCCGAGCGCTTGTTGCGCAGGAAGAAGTCGAAGACGTGCTCGCCGAGGATCTCGGCCATGAGCTCCGAGCGCTCCATGGCGGCCAGCGCGCCGTCGAGGTTCTGCGGCAGCGTCTCGTAGCCCATCGCCCGGCGCTCGCCCTCCGAGAGCATCCAGACGTTGTCCTCGGCGGGCGGCGGCAGCTCGTAGCCCTCGGCCACGCCCTGCAGGCCGGCGCCGAGGATCGCGGCGTAGGCCAGGTACGGGTTGGCCGCGGTGTCGATGGTGCGGACCTCGATGCGCCGCGAGGACGCCTTGCCCGGCGAGTACATCGGCACCCGCACGAGCGCCGAGCGGTTCGCGTGGCCCCAGCACACCGTCGTCGGCGCCTCGCCGCCGACGATGAGGCGCTTGTAGGAGTTGACGAACTGGTTGGTCACCGCGGAGAGCTCGCGGGCGTGGCGCAGGACGCCGGCCACGAACGCCTTGCCCGTCTTCGACAGCTCGTAGGGCTCCGAGGCGTCGTGGAAGGCGTTCTGGTCACCCTCGAACAGGCTGACGTGCGTGTGCATCGCCGAGCCGGCGTGCTCGGTGAAGGGCTTCGGCATGAAAGATGCGTGCACCCCCTGGGTGATCGCGACCTCCTTGACGATGTACCGGAAGGTCATGATGTTGTCCGCCATCGTCAGGGCGTCGGCGTAGCGCAGGTCGATCTCCTGCTGGCCGGGGCCGCCCTCGTGGTGGCTGAACTCCACCGAGATGCCCATGGCCTCGAGCGACTCGATCGCCCGGCGGCGGAAGTGCGGCGCGGTGTTGTGGCTGGCCTGGTCGAAGTAGCCGCCGGTGTCCGCCGGGATCGGGGGCGTGCCGTCGCCGGGCAGGTCCCGCAGCAGGTAGAACTCGATCTCCGGGTGGACGTAGCAGGTGAACCCCGCCTCGGCGGCCCGGGAGAGCGCGCGGCGCAGCACGTGGCGCGGGTCGGCCCAGGACGGCGAGCCGTCGGGCATGGTGATGTCGCAGAACATGCGCGCCGAGTAGTGCCCGCCGCCCGCGGTCTCCCACGGCAGCACCTGGAACGTCGACGGGTCCGGCTTGGCGACCATGTCGGACTCGTAGACCCGCGCGAAGCCCTCGATCGCCGAGCCGTCGAACCCGATGCCCTCGGCGAAAGCGCCCTCGAGCTCGGCCGGCGCCACGGCGACCGACTTCAGGTACCCGAGCACGTCGGTGAACCACAGCCGCACGAAACGGATGTCGCGTTCCTCGAGCGTCCGCAGGACGAACTCCTGCTGGCGATCCATGGGCGGAACCCTAGGTGCGCGTTCAGGTGCCCGAAAGACGGGGCTGTGTCACGTCCGGGGTGTCAGGTCGCCGGGCAGGTGGCGCCGGGCGGGGCCGGCGTGTTGTCGATCAGGTAGCGCGTGGCGATGTCGTCGACGCACGTCGAGTTCTGGAACACCGCGGTGTGCTCGTCGCCGATCTTGGTCAGCAGCGAGCCGTTCAGGGCCCGCGCCAGCTCGACGCCGGCCTGGTACGGCGTCGCCGGGTCGCCCGTGGTCGACACGACCAGCGGCGGCGCGAGCCCGGGCACCTGCGGGACGTGCGGCTGGCTCGTCGGCGGCACCGGCCAGAACGCGCAGCTGTCGCGGGCCCCCGAGACGCCGCGGCCGCTGTCGAGGAACGGCGCGGCCTGGTTGTAGGCCTCGGCGCGGGCGAGCGACTGTGCCGGGTCGGTGATCCGCGGGTCGTCGACGCAGCGGATCGCCTCGAACGCGTCCTGGGAGGAGGCGTAGCTGCCGTCGGGATTGCGCTCGTAGTACTCGTCGGCGAGCGTCATCAGCCCGGTGCCGTTGCCGGCCCGCAGGTCGGAGAGTGCGCGCGTCAGACGCGGCCAGTAGGCCTCGACGTAGAGCGCGTTGATCGTGCCCTGCTGGGCGTCGCCGTAGGACATCACCCGCCCGTCGGGCAGGGGCAGCGGCCGCGCGATCAGGGGTCGGGTCAGGTCCTGGTAGGCGCGGGTGGTCTGCGCGGGGTCCTGGCCCAGCGGGCAGTTCGGCCGGGTGGTGCAGTTGCGGGCGAACGCGTCGAAGGCCCCCTGGAAGCCCCGGCCCTGGTCGACGAGCTCGGCCGTCGGGTCCTGGTCGGGGTCGAGGGCGCCGTCGAGGATCATCGCCCGCACGTTGCGCGGGAACTCCTCGGCGTACGTCGAGCCGATCCGCGTGCCGTAGGAGTAGCCCAGGTAGGTCAGCCGCGGGTCGCCGAGCACGGCGCGCAGCACGTCCATGTCCTTGGCGACGTCGCGGGTGCCGACGTTGGCGAGGACGTCGAGCCCGCTGCGCTGGGCGCAGAGGTCGACGACCTGGCGCTCCTCGCCCTCGGTGGACGCGACGCCCGCGGGCGAGGGGTCGGTGTCGTCGTCGCGGCGGTCGGCGTCGCGCTCGGGACCGTTGAGGCAGCGGATGGCGGGCTCGCTCGCGCCGACGCCGCGGGGGTCGAACCCGACGATGTCGAAGCGGCGCCCGACGTCGGTCGAGGCGAGCGACGACGAGAGGTAGGCGGCGGTCTGGATGCCCGAGGCGCCCGGCCCGCCGGGGTTGATCACCAGTGACCCGATCCGCTCGGGCGAGGCCGGCGCGGCGTGGCGCAGCACGGCGATCGCGGCGGTGCGGCCGTGCGGCGCGGCGTAGTCGAGCGGCACCTGCATGCGCGCGCACTGCAGGGCGGGGTCGGCGTAGATCTGGCGGTCCTCGTCGGTGGCGGCCAGCGGCGCGCACGGGCCCCAGGTCAGCTGCTGGCCGTAGAACGCCTCCAGCCCCGGAGGTGCGCTGCCCGCGGGGTCCGGCACGGCCGTGCCCGGCACGACCTGCGCACACGCTCCGAGCAGGAGGGCCGCGAGCCCGGCGACCGCAGCGATCAGGACCGACCGGGGCCTCGGGGTGGCGCGCACGGCGTCACCCTGCCACGCGCGTCGTGATCGGCCGGTGACGGGCACCGGGAGCGCCGTCCTTGCCACGGCGGGCGCCCGCGGCCGACGCTGGTCCTCCCTCCCCGACCCCGAGGAGAGCGATGGCCGTCACCGCCGAGGTCGACGTCGCGGCGATGTTGCGCGACCCCCACGACACCTACGCCCGGCTCCGCGAGCTGGGGTCCGTCGTCCACGTGCCGGCCCTCCAGCGCCACCTCGTCGTCGGGTTCGCCGCGTGCCGCGCCGTCGAGGCCGACCAGGCCACGTACTCCGCCGACGTCGGCGGCTCCGGCGCGACGATGGCGCGGGCGCTCGGCGCGACGCCCATGCTGCGCCGGGACGACCCGCGGCACGCGCAGGAGCGCGCGCCGATCAACCCGGGTCTGCGGGCGAGGAGCGTCCGCGCGTCCTGGGCGCCGCGCTTCGAGCACAACGCCCGGCTCCAGCTCGAGGTCCTGCGCGGGCACGGACCGGAGCGGGCCGAGCTGGACCGCGACTACGCGGCCCCGGTCGCCGCGCGGAACCTCGTCGACCTGCTGGGGCTGCGCGAGGCGACCCCGGAGCAGATGGAGCGCTGGTCCCACGCCTTCATCGCGGGCGTCGGGAACCTGGGCGACGACGCGACGATCTGGGCGCGGTGCGACGACGCGCAGCGGGAGGTCGACGACCACCTCGACGCGCTGCTCCCCCACCTGCGGCGCCACCCGGACGCCTCGATGACCTCCGCGCTGGTCAACTCCGGCCTCGACGAGGCGGCGGTGCGGGCCAACGTCAAGCTGACGATCTCCGGTGGCCTGAACGAGCCGCAGCACATGGTCACCAACACGGTGTGGGCGCTGAGCCGGCACCCCGACCAGCGCGACCGCGTCCTCGCCGACCCCGCGCTCTGGCCGGTGGTGTTCGACGAGGCGCTGCGGTGGCTCTCGCCGATCGGGATGTACCCGCGCGAGACGACCCGGGCGACCGTGCTCGACGGCGTGGAGCTGCCCGGCGGGGCGGCCCTCGGCGTCGTGATCGGCGCGGCCAACCGCGACCCCGCCGCGTTCGGTCACCCCGACCGCTTCGACATCTCCCGCCCGGAGCGGGCGCACCTGGGGTTCGGCAGCGGGGTCCACCTCTGCCCGGGGCACTGGGCCGCCCGCATCGCGATCGGGGAGATCGCGGTCCCGCTCCTCTACGCCGCATTGCCCGGGCTGCGGACCGATCCGCGCCGCGACGAGGCCTGGTCCGGCTGGGTGTTCCGGGGACTGACGACCCTTCCGGTGACGTGGGATCCGGCCTGAGCCGCTCCCCGCTGTGAGGCTGGTCCCAGCCAGCGGCACCGGCGCGCGGGCGGTGACACCGTGGCGCTACTCCCACCCCGACGACCCGGGGACCCACCGCATCCGGCGGGCCTCGAGGCAAGGACGGACGACGATGACGTCACCGCAGGGCACCCCCACACGCAAGCGCACCCGCGTGCACCACCTCCAGGAGATGAAGGCCCGCGGCGAACGCTGGCCGATGCTCACGGCCTACGACGTGAACACCGCCCGGATCGTCGACGAGGCGGGCGTGCCCGTCCTGCTGGTCGGCGACTCCGCCGGCAACACCGTCCTGGGCTACGACACCACGGTCCCGGTGACCACCGAGGAGCTGTTGATCCTCACCCGCGCCGTCGTCCGCGGCGCCCCGCACGCGCTCGTCGTCGCCGACCTGCCCTTCGGCAGCTACCAGGTCTCGGTCGAGCAGGCGGTGACCACCGCCGTCGAGTTCATGAAGGTGGGTGGTGCGCACGCGGTGAAGCTCGAGGGCGGCGCGCACTACGCCGACCGCATCCGCGCGATCGTCGACGCCGGCATCCCGGTGATGGCCCACCTCGGCTTCACCCCGCAGAGCGAGCACGCCCTCGGCGGCTACCGCGTCCAGGGCCGCGGGGACGACGCCGCCGAAAAGCTCCTCGCCGACGCGCGCGCGGTCACCGAGGCGGGGGCGTTCGCCGTCGTGCTCGAGATGGTGCCCGCGCACGTCGCCAAGCGGGTCACCGCGGACATCCCGGTGCCGACCGTCGGGATCGGCGCGGGCCCGGAGTGCGACGCGCAGGTCCTCGTGTGGACCGACATGGTCGGCCTGTCCGACCCCGCGCGCCGGACCCCGCGCTTCGTCAAGCGGTACGCCGAGATGGGCGCGGTGCTGGCCGAGGCCGCCGGCACCTACGCCCGCGAGGTCCGCGAGGGCACCTTCCCCGGCCCGGAACACAGCTTCGACTGACCGCCTCCGGCCACCAACCGGGCCACCGCGGCCGGGTCCTCGAGCGTCATGAGGTGCCCGACGCCGGGCAGGGCGACCAGCTCGGCGCCGGGGATCCACGCGGCGAGCATCCGGGTGGTCTCCTCGTGCGCCTTCGTGGCGCCCGCCTCGCCGTAGGCCAGCGTCGTCGGCGCGGTGACGCGGGCGGCGGTCTCCTCGTCGATCGCCCACTCCTGCGCGGCGACGACCTCGTCGCCGAGGAAGAAGCGGGAGTCGCGCAGCAGGCGCTCCAGCCCGTCGGCGCCGAACCGTTCCCGGACGAGGTCCGCCCAGCCCGGGCCGCCCACGCCGGTCATGAACGCGTCGGTGGCGCCCCGGAAGTCGCCGGCGTGGGCGGCACCCAACGCCGGGCCGACCGCGGTGCGGACGAGTTCCTCGGCCGACGGCCCGGCCGGGCTGGGCGCGGGCTCGATGAGGACCAGGCGCTCGACGGCGTCGGGCGCGTCGATCGCGGCCTGCAGGGCCACGCTGCCGCTCGAGGAGTGCCCGACCCAGACGGCGCGCTCGATCCCCAGCTCCCGCAGGAACCGTCGGGCGAGCCGGGCGATGTCGGCGACGGTGAGGTGTCCCTCGGGCGTCGAGCTGCCGCCGTACCCGGGACGGTGGAGCTCGACGAGCCGGACGCCGTCGAGGGCCGGCTCGTCGAAGACCGGGGCGAACCACTCGCCGAAGCCGCCGGCGTGCAGGAGCAGGACGGGCGTGCCCGTGCCGCGCTCGCGGTACGCCAGGCGGACCTCGCCGAGGTCGACGGTGCCGGTGGTGATCTCGTGGGTGTTCGTCATGGCGTCGAGCCTGGGGTCGGGGCGCGCACGGCGACTCCGTGTGCCGCACGGATCCAGCGGCGTCAGGGCGTGAGCCGGCTCCGCAGCTCGCCCCGGCCGGACGCGCCGGTCTTGGCCAGCAGGTTCCCGACGTGCGTCTCCACCGTCCGGCGCGACAGCTGCAGGCGGGCGGCGATCTCCGGGTTGGCCAGCCCGTCGCCGACGAGGCGCAGCACCTCCATCTCGCGGCCGGTCACGCCGAGCGCGCGCAGGTCGGCGGGGACGTCGGTCAGGTCGCGCTGCGGACGCGGGACCGGCGCGCCCAGCGCGCGCAGCCGCTCGCGGCACCAGCGGGTGAGGCGCACCTCGGCGGTGCCCGCGGACCAGGCCAGGACCTCGTGGAGAACCGGGACCGGGTCCCCGAGGACCGTGTGCTCCAGCAGGAAGCAGCGCATGAGGTGGCGGAAGAAGGGCCGGTGGCGCAGGAGCTCGTCGGCCGCCGCGAGGTCCGGGCCGGGATCGTCCCCGCGCCCGGCGGCGGCCACGGCGTCGCAGAGGTGCAGGGCCCCGCGGTTGAGCGACTGGACGAGGACGTCCGAGTCGCGCAGCTCCTCGCGCGGGCCGGGGTCGCCGGGGTCGACCGCGGTCCGCAGCACCGCCCGCTCGCCCCACGACGGCGTCGGGTTCGCGCCCTCGGCCCGGCGCAGCAGGTCGACCGCCTCGTCGTAGGCGGGCAGCGCGGCCGGCAGGTCGCCGGCGAGCCAACGGTCGTGGGCGGTCGCGAGCGCGCGGGCGCTCGCGGTGTGTACCGGGTTCGCCGACAACGACGCCGCCTCGGTGAGCAGGGCGTCGACCTCGCTCGTCCGGTCGGCGAACACCCGGCCGCGCGCCACGAAACCCAGCGACTGGCCCCGCAGCCCGCGCAGCCCGAGCCGCCCGGCCCGCTCCGCGCACGCCTGCGCCGGCACCGCCGCGGCGACGGGGCCCAACCGGCCGTTGTCGACGGCGACCGCCTGCACCTCGAGCATCGTCGCCGTCCCGAGCATGCCGGCGTCGCGGGCCACCTCCGCGGCCCGGTGCAGGGGCTCGCCGTCGCCCACGCCGAAGAGGTGGGCGACGCCGAGCTCGGAGAGGGCGCGGACGCGGTAGGCCGTGAGGCCGTGCCGCTCGGCCAGGTCGGCCGCCCGGCGGAACGCGGCCGCCGACCGCTCCGGGTCGCCGCGCCGGTGGGCCCGCCCGATGACCTCCAGCGCCTCGCAGGCGGCCTCCGGGACGCCGGCGTCGGCGGCGTCGGCGGCGGGCGCGGCGAGGCGCAGCGCCTCGGCGGCCTGGCCGCGGCCCAGCGCGACGTGCGCGGCGAGCGCCCGAACGCGCGGGTCGTCCTCGTCGCCGGCCCGCGCCAGCAGGCGCTGGGCCTCCTCGAACCGCTCGGACGCCACGCACGCCCGGGCCAGCGCGAGCGCCAGCGCCGGGGTGTCGGCGCGGGCGAGCAGGTGCTCGCCGACCGCCAGCGCCTCGTCGGTGCGGGCCGAGAGGGCGAGCACCTCGACGCGCTCGACGGCGACCGGCAGGCGGTGGGCCTCCCCCGCCAGCGCCGTCGCCTGCTCGAGCACCGCCAGCGCCGCGGCGGGCGCCCCGGCCGCCCGGTGCTCGCGGGCGAGGCGCAGCAGGAGGGCGGCGGCACGGTCGGGGTCGACGCCGCGGGCGCGCAGCTCGGCGACGCGGGCGAGGACGGGACCGGCGAGGTCGCGGCCGGACGGGTCGTGGCGGTCGAGCGCGCGCGCGGCCCGGGCGGCGAGCACCGACCGCTCGGGGGCGGTGAGGGCGGCGAGCTCGGCGTCGTCGATGAGCGCGTGCCGCCAGCGCAGGGCCCCGTCCGGCCCGGCGACCAGCAGCCGGGCGTCGACCGCGCGGCGCAGCGAGGTGGCCGCCGCGGCGGCGTCGGTCCCCGCGGCGAGCGGCACCAGGTCCCACGGCAGGTCACGGCCGAGCAGGGCGGCGACGCGGACGACGTCGCGGTCGGCCGCGTCGAGGGCCGCGACCCGGCCGGCGACGGCGTCGGCGAAGGCCTCGGGCACCGGCGTCGGCAGCGGACCGGCGGCGCGCCACGTCCCGTCCCGCCGGGTGACCGCGCCGTCCTCGACCAGGCGGGCGCAGAGGTCCTCGACCAGCAGGGGCAGGCCGTCGGCTGCGGCGACGACGTGCGCGCGGACGTCGTCGGCGACGTCGCCACCGAGGACGCGGCCCGCCAGCGCCCCCGCGTCGTCGGCGTCGAGGCGGCCGAGCTCGACCACCGCGACCCGGGCCCGGCGCAGCGGGGCCAGGCCCTCGGGCGGCGCCTCGTCGGAGCGCACCGAGCCGACGACCGGCACGCCCGTGCCGTCGAGGCGCCCGGCCAGGTACTCGAGGACGGCGAGGGTGTCGCGGTCGGCCCAGTGCAGGTCGTCGAGCAGCACGACGACCCGCCCCTCCCCCGCGACGACGGCGAGGAGCTCCGCCAGGGCCTCCCCGAGGACGACGACGGGGTCGACGGGCGACGGGTCGCGAGCCCCGGCGGGCCACGTCGGGAGGACGCGGGCGAGCACGGCCCGGAACGGCGCGAGGCGGGGGTCGCCGGCCAGCGCCGGGTCGGCGGCACCGGCCAGCGCCTCGGCGACCGGGCGGAACGGCCCCGCGCCCGGCACGGCGTGGCCCCGCAGCACCCGCACCCCGGCCGCGCGGGCCCGGGCGGCGACCTCGTCGAGCAGGCGGGTCTTGCCGCTCCCGGCCTCGCCCGGCACGAGCACCAGACCCCCGGGGCCGGACAGGGCGGCCCCGACCAGCGCCGAGAGCTCCCGCTCGCGCCCGACGAGCGGCGCACCACCCGGCCTCGCCCGCACCCGCCCAGGGTGCTGACCCCGTGCCGGGCTCACAAGGCGTCGACCTCACCGAGCAGTGCGCTCAGTCGAGGTCGGTGATCTTGATGCCGGCGTGGACCTTGTAGCGCCGGTTGATCGCGATGAGGTTCGCCGTCAGGCACTCCACCTGGTAGGCGTTGCGCAGCCGGCCGCCGTAGACCCCGCGCACGCCCGGGATGGCGTCGGCGAGGGCACGGACGACGTCGGTGGCCTCGCGGTCGTCGCCGAGCACGAGCACGTCGCAGTCGACCTGCGGCTGCGACATGTCCGAGAGCAGCACCGCCGAGACGTTGTGGAACGCCGCGGTCACGCGGGTCTCGGGAAGGAGCTGCTCGGCCTGCTGCGCCGCGCTGCCCTCCTCGACCGGCAGCGGGTACGGGCCCTTCTTGTCGAACCCGATCGGGTTGACGCAGTCGATCAGGATCTTGCCCTTGAGCTCCTCACGCAGGCCCGTGAGCGTCTCGGCGTGCGACTCCCACGGGACCGCCGCCAGCACCACGTCGGCCTCGGTCGCGCAGTGCGCGTTGTGGCCGCCGATGATGTGGTCCACCCCGGTCGCGTCGCGGTACTCCTGCGCGGAGTTCTCGGCCCGCTCGGCGGCCCGCGAGCCGACGATCACGCGGATACCGGCGGCCGCCCAGCGCAGCGCCAGCCCCTTGCCCTGGTTGCCGGTGCCGCCGAGGACCCCGACGGTCAACGTCGTCGGGTCGATGGCCTCACCGGAGGACGGTGCACTCAACGGGTCGCTCCCTGGCGTGGACGTCGGATCGGACTGCCTTCTACCACGATCAGCGCCCGAGCAACCCGGCGAGCTCGGCGTGCAGGGCACGGACCGCGGTGTCGGCGGCGGGCACGGCCGCGCGGAACCCGTAGAAGCCGTGGACCAGTGCCGGGTGCTCGCGGCGGCGGGCGTCCACACCCGCGGCGGCCAGGGCGTCGGCGAAGGCGTGCCCGGCGTCACGCAGGGGGTCGAAGCCGGCGGTGGCGACGATCGTCGGCGGCAGCCCGGCCAGCGACGGCGCCCGCAGCGGCGAGAGCCGGACGTCGCCGCGGGGGTCGTGGCCGGCGAGGTAGAGCTTCGAGCACGCCTTCACGTCGGACGCGGTGAGCCAGTACCCCTCGGCGTTCTCGGTCACCGACGGGTAGCGGCCCTCGAAGTCCGGCGGCGGGTAGACCAGCAGCATCGCCGCCGGCGGACGGCCCTCGTCGCGCAGGGCCAGCGCGGCGACGGCGGCGAGGTTGGCCCCCGCGCTGTCGCCGACCAGGGCGCAGCGCGCGGGGTCGGTACCCGCCGGCGGGTCGGCGAGCAGCGCCCGGATCGCCGCCTGCGCGCCCTCGAGCGGCGCGGGGAACGGGTGCTCGGGCGCGAGGGGGTAGTCGACGGCGGCGACGACCGCGCCCACGTCGTCGGCGAGCCCGGCCGCGGCGGCGTCGTAGACGTCGCCCCCGCCCAGCACCCACCCGCCGCCGTGGAGGAAGACCACCAGGGCGTCGGACGTCGCCGAGGCCGGCCGGTGCAGGCGCACCGGGACGCCGCCGGCGTCGCGGACCTCGGGCGGGCGGGGCGGCGGGCCGCCCGCGTCCGCCATCTGGACGGCGAACCGGGCGCGGGGGCTGCTGACGTCCTCGGGCGATGCGTCCGCGAACATCGCCGGCGCGTCGGTCCAGCGGGCGAGCAGGTCGCGGATGCCGGCGTCGGGGCCGGTCGGGGCGCTCATCGGGCTCACCCTAAACTTCAGGTTCACCGTTCCGGGTCCTCCCGCCTGCGGGGTGATCCGGGGATGATGTCGCTCGACGTCGGGCACCCGCCGTTGCCGAATCGATACCGACGCGCGGGAACCCGACCCCGCCGCCGGGCGTCATCCCGGTGTCGATCCCCGCGACGCCCCGCGCGGCCCCCGACGTACCCCCGCTGGACCTCACGACCCCGAAGGACCGACGCACCCCGATGGCTCTCCCCTGGCCGCACAGCACCCCGACCCTGCCCCGTCCCGTCCCCGCGCCGGCTGCCGCCCGCACCACCGAGCGCACCGGCACGATCAACCGCCTCGGCGCCGCCGCGCGCCGCAGTCCGCGCCTGGCCGCGGTCGGCGCGTTCGCCACCAACCCGCTGACCGCCCTCGTCGTCATGCTGATCGGCCTGGCGCTGCTGTTCGTGCTGCCGCTGGTCGGGCTGCCCTTCGTGGCGGTCGTCGTCCTGCCGGCGGTCGTGTACCACCTGCGCCCCGAGCGCCGCACCGCGCTGCGCCGCCCGCTGGGCTGATCCCGGCCGGTCCTCGGCTACCGGGTCCCGCCACGACGGCCCCGTCCCCGCTCGCGGGGGCGGGGCCGTCGTCGTGCGCGCGCCGCGACGTCCGTCCCGAGTGAGGGGCACCCTCGCTCGGATAGATCAGCGAGGGGCGCCCCTCACCAGGAGCGTCAGCCGCCGTCGGCCGGGGTCGATGGCTCGGCGGCGCCGGACCCGGAGGACGGGGTCCCGGACGACGGCGTCCCCGAGGACGGGCTCTCGGAGGACGGCGTCTCCGACGACGGGGGCTCCGACGACGGCGCCTCCGACGACGGCGCCTGGGAGGTGGGCGTGCTGGGCGTCGGCGTGCCGGAGGTCGGCGTCCCGGACGTGCCGGACCCGGTCGACGGCTCCGTCGTCCCCGACGTCCCCGACGGCCGTCCGGTCGCGGTCCCCGACGAGGGCGCCGGCCGGTCGTCCCGCGCGGACGGGGTGAACACCGGTCCTGCGGCCGACACCGGCGGACCCGAGGGCGTCCCGGCCGGCCCGGCGGCGGCCGGCGGCGCCGGCGCGGCGGGCAGGGGCTGCTGGTCGGCGCGCAGGTCCAGGTCGGCGACGGTCGGGGTGATCGTCGTCGGCGAGGCCGTCAGACCGGCCGGGGCCCCCGCGGCCGCCCACGGCAGCGGGGTGTCGACCTCCGCGACCTCCCCGGGCAGGCCGACGGTCGTGGAGGACTGCGTGATCGTCTGGTAGACGGCCGTGGTCAGCGACGCCGCACCGACGAGGCCGACCCCGAGGCTCGCCGCGAACCGCGACCGGCGCCCGCGACGCTCGTCCCGCACGGTCGGCAGGGGGTCGCAGGGCGTCTCGGAGAGCGCGAGCGACCAGGGCACCGACCGAGGCAGCGACGAGGATCTGGTCGGCTCGAACAGGGGCTCGACAACGCCCTCGGCCACGGTGCTCCCTCCGCTGGTCGTCCGGCGCCCGCGTGCTCCGACGGCGCCTCACCGCCCCGGGACGGACGGTCCCGGGGCGGCGCCACCCGATCCAACGCGGCGGAGGTGTAGTGGTCGCTCGGACGTTCGGGCGGAGCCGGACAGGCCCGGACGGCCCAACCGGGGACGCCCGAGACACGGCCTGGAGCAGCGCGAACACCCGCATCGCGACGCGCGGGACCTCACCGACCGTGAGCGAGCATCACGACGCGTGAGTGACGCGGCGCTGCCCCGGTGGTCCGGTCGGCCCTACCATCGGCCCGCGTGACCGCCGAGCAGCTCCCCGACGCCCCCCGGGACGGGGACTCCCCGCCGACGACCGGGCGCCCGCTGCCCGCCGTGCCGCAGTCGGTGGTGTCGGCCTGGGACAACCTGTGGGACTGGGTGACCCAGGGCCACCTCGCCGACACCCGCCGGATGCCGCGACTGCCCGTACTGCTCGGCGACGGCTACACCGTGCACCGCTACGAGCCGACGGTCGGGACGGACCCGGCGCTCGCGCCGCTGCTGCTGGTCCCCCCGCTCGGGGCGCCCGACTTCGCGTTCGACCTGCGCCGCGGCGCCAGCCTCGTCGAGGACCTGCTGGCCACGGGCCGCGAGATCTACATCGTCACCTACGACCAGTCCGGTCCGGCCGCGGGCCGCCGGGGCCTCGAGCTGTGGGTTGACGAGATCGTCCCCGCCGCCCTGTACGCGGTCGCCGACCACCACGACGGCGTCGCCCCCCACCTGGCGGGCTGGAGCCTCGGCGGGCTGTTCGCCCTGCTCAGCGCCGCGAGCGGGGTGGCGGGCGCCCCGATCCGGTCGGTGACGGCGTTCGCCTCGCCCGTCGACGTGTCCGAGGTCCCGCTGGTGGCCCCGTTCCGGTCGGTCGCCGAGTACACCGGCGGGCGGATCTTCTCCGCCGCCTACCGGACGCTCGGGTCGTTCCCCGCGACGGTGGTCAAGTGGGCGTTCCAGCTCACGAGCGTCGAGCGCTACCTCACCAAGCCTGTCACACTGCTCACCCACCTCGACGACCGCCAGCTCCTCGAGCAGATCGAGGCGGTCGACCTCCTGATGGCCAGCATGACCGCCTACCCAGGCCGCGCCTTCGGGCAGATCTACCACCACGTCATCCGCTCGAACGACCTCGCGCAGGACGAGCTGCGCCTCGCCGGCCGCCCCGTGCGTCTGGCCGACGTGCACGTGCCGGTGCTGCTCGTCGCGGGGGCCGACGACGTCATCGCCCCGGTCGCGTCGGTCGAGCGGGCGACCGAGCTGCTCACCGGCAGCCCGGATCTGCGCTTCGTCGTGCGCCCGGGCGGCCACCTCGGCGTGCTGGCCGGACGCCGGGCACGCGAGCAGTCGTGGCGCGACATGGAGACGTTCCTCGCCGCGCACGACCGCGACGCCTGAACCACATCGATGTGGTCCACGGCGGGACCTGCCGGAGATCCGGCCCCGGCCCTCCCGTACGGTCGGGCCCGCTCCTGGCTCCCCGAGGAAGGACACCGATGGCCGAGACGCTCAAGGCACGCCTTCTCGACTCCGACCGCCGCGGTGCGGTGATCGAGGACCTGAACGCCCTCGTCGACGGCGAGGTCGCGAACAAGAGCGGTCTGTCCGGCGGCATCGTCAAGACCGGCTACGCCGCTCTCAAGAAGGTCAAGCCGGGCATCGTGCCCGAGGCCATCGACAAGATGCTCGACGAGTTCGTCGACCAGCTCGAGCCGTTCTGGACGACGTTCACCACCGAGGCCTCCGGCGACTTCGGCACGTTCCTGGGCACCCGCCCGCAGGAGGCCTCCGAGGCCCTCCTGGCCGTCACCGACCGCCGCGCCGAGCGCAGCAACCGCGCGGCGATCACCTCGATCTACGGCAAGCTGCGCCCGAAGGCGCAGGAGAACGTCATCGAGGCCCTCCCCGGGCTCGGTGCCGTCGTCGAGAAGCACGCCCGCGCCTGACCACGGCACGCTCGTCCGACGGCCCCGGCGCCGCCGATCTTCGTGATCGGCCCTGGCTCCGGGGCCGCCGCACGTGGTGGAGTGACCTGGTGCACATCCTCACCGTTCTCTACAACCACCCCGACGACCCCGCGGCGTTCGACAAGCACTACCAGGGGACCCACGCGCCGCTGGTGGACCCGATCCCGGGCGTGAAGTCGTTCACCTACCGACACTGCGCGTCGATGGACGAGAACCCGCCGCCCTACTACCTCATCGCCGAGGTCGCCTTCGACTCGCTCGAGGACCTGCAGGCCGGGATGGGCTCCGAGGCCGGCCAGAACGCCGTGAACGACGTCCCGAACTTCGCCCAGGCGGGCGTCACGATGTTCGTGGCCCACGACTGATCCTCCGCCGGGCCTTGACCTCGACGACGGTCGAGGTCACAGGCTCGGGGGTGTTACCCGACGCCACGGAGGTCAGCATGTCCACGCCCGCACCGTCGCGCTTCCAGGAGGCCTACCTCACCGGGGAGCCGCCGTGGATCATCGGCGAGCCGCAGCCCGCGATCGTCGCGGCCGAGGCCGAGGGCCTGCTGCGGGGTCGGGTGCTCGACCTCGGGTGCGGCACCGGCGAGCACACCGTCCTGCTCGCCGCCCGCGGCTACGACGTCGTGGGCGCCGACTCCGCCCCCGCCGCCCTGGAGCGTGCCCGCACCGTCGCGGCGGGCCGCGGCGTCGAGGCGACGTTCGTCGAGGCCGACGCGATGCACCCGACCGGGCTGCACGGGTTCGACACGGTGCTCGACAGCGCGCTGTTCCACATCTTCGACACCGACGACCAGGGCCGGTACGCCGACGCGCTGCGGGACGTCGTCGTCGACGGCGGGCGGGTCGTGCTGCTGGGGCTCGCGCCCAGCACGGCGTTCGGCCCCGAGGTCACCGACGACCAGATCCGCGCGGCGTTCAGCCGGCCGGGCTGGACGCTCGACGAGATCCGCGAGAGCACCTACCGCGGCCGGGTCCCCGACGACGACCAGGCCGCCCTGCTCGGCGTCCCCGTGGGTGGGCGCGTGGACCTGCCCGCGTGGCTGGCCGTGGCCCGGCGGGGCTGACCGGGGCTGACCGGGGCTGACCGGACTCAGGCGGCCAGGTGCTCCGGCGGCACCGTGCCCGCGAGCTCGGCGAGCATCGCGATGTTGAGCTCGAAGGCGTGGCACGCCTCGTCGGCGATCCGCGCCCGCTCGACGCCGTCCCACGCCTCGAGGCCCGCGGCGTCGAGCAGCGCACGGTAGTGCGCGCGGAACGGCGGGACGGGGCCGAGCGCGGCGAAGTCGTAGAAGCGCGCCCCGTCACCGGTGATCCCGTAGGTGCGCCGCAGCAGCCCGCGGACGGCCTGCCCGCCGGCGAGGTCGCCGAGGTAGCGCGTGTAGTGGTGGGCCACCCAGCCGCCGGGCCACTCGTCGACCATCGCCCGGATGCGGGCGGCGTAGCGGGCGGTGGCGGGCAGCGGCGCGAGGTCGTCGGCCCCGCGCGGGCCCCGGAGGAACGCGAGGTCGGCGGCGATCGCGTCCCGCCGGCGCAGGGCGTCGACCGCGAAGCCACCGACGACGGGGTGGTCGCCGAGACGGTCGGCGCCGTCCTCGAGCGCGCCGTAGACGTGCCGGTACTGCACGACGAGCGTCGCGTAGTCGTCGAGGGCGAGCCGGCCGCCGAGCAGGGCGTCCATGTAGCCGGAGTGGTGGGCCCGCTCGTGGGCGGCGGCCGTCGCCCGGCGGAGGACCTGGGAGAAGGGCTGGTGCTCGCTCACGGTGGGCCTCCGGTGTCGCAGGGCTACCGGGGACGACACTAGGGTCCGCGCACGGGTAAGGCTAGCCTCACCGGCCTCGGGCGTCGCTGTTCACCGCGCCGCCACGGGACCGGAACACGCCCGTGGTCAGCTGCGCCGCGTGGAGCGGATGACGGGTCCGGGGTCGGTGCTGGGCCGGCGATCGCTGTTGCGGACCGCGGGCATCGCGTCCGCGGCCGCCGCCGCGGCGGCGTGCAGCAGCGGTGCGACGTCCCGGGCCCCCGGACCGATCACGACGCTCCAGCCGCTGGCTCCGGGGGTCCCCTCGCCGGCCGGCGTGTACGTCCCCGCGCCGCCCACGGGGGTGCTGTGGGGCCGGCTGCCGACGCGCTCGACCCCGCCGGTGGCCGTCGTCGACTCGGGGGCCGTCGTCACGATCGACACGATCTCCCACGAGGGTGTGCTGGAGGACCAGGGCCAGGACCCGCTCGGCTACTTCACCGGCCTCGGGGTCGCGCCCGGCGACGTGCTGAGCGACGCCGTGGAGGTCGCACGGCGCACCCCGCACGACGGGCCCGGCCCGCACGTGGTGACCGGCCCGATCGCTGTGCGCGGGGCCGAGCCCGGCCACGTGCTCGCGATCGACGTGCTCGACCTGCAGCTGCGGGTGCCGTACGGCGTCGTGAGCAACCGGCACGGCAAGGGGGCGCTGCCCGGGGAGTACCCCGAGGCCTGGGAGTCCCGTGCCGACCTGCGGCGCTGGTTCAACGCCGGCGGCGAGATCAGCGTCTTCACCCCGGCGCGCCCCGGGCCGGGCGGGCTCGTCGGCGCCCTGCCGGCGGGGCAGGGTGAGGTCACGTTCCCGCTCGCCCCGTTCCTCGGGATCATGGGTGTCGCGCGGGACACCGACGCGCTCGTCGACTCCGTGCCGCCCACCGACGCCGGCGGCAACCTCGACATCAACGAGCTCGGTGTGGGCTCGCGGCTCTACCTGCCCGTCCGGGTGCCCGGCGCGATGGCCTTCGCCGGCGACCCACACATGGCGCAGGGCGACGGCGAGGTCGCGCTGACCGCCATGGAGGGCTCGTTGCGGGCGACCCTGCGCCTGACGAGCATCCCGCCCGGGGGGCCGGCACCGCGGGCGGCGTTCGCCGCGCCGTTCGCCGAGACACCCACGCACTGGCTGCCGATCGGGCTCTCCGACCCCGACGGCGCCGAGGGCGGCGGCAACCGCACCGAGCTCGACCTCGCGATGAAGGACGCGGTCCGCCGCGCGATGGCGTTCCTCGTGCAGGACCGCGGGATGGCCGAACCGGTCGCCTACGCCTACCTCAGCGCGGCCGCCGACTTCCAGGTCTCGCAGGTCGTCGACCGCACCACCGGCGTGCACGGCCTGATCCGCAAGGCCGACTTCGGCGTGGCCTGAGCGCGACGGGTCGGCGCCGGGGTGCGAGCAACGCGGCATTGCTGGCGTCCCGCGCCAGGATCGCCACATCCTCGCCGGGACGACACGCGGGGCGTGTCAGCCTGGCGCCCACGCTGACGTCCAACGCGCGGAAAGCCACCACGATCACGCTGGCGCCGTCGCGGCCCGCAGGACCAGGGCCGGCCGGAAGCCGAGGCGGGCGTAGAGCCGCTGCGGGGTGTCGGTGGGGTCGGCGCCGATGACGACCTCCTCCGCCCCGTCGGCCCGGGCGGCCGCGACGGCGGTCGCGATCAGGGCCCGCGCGTAGCCGCGCCCGCGGCGGTCGGCGCGGACGAAGAGGTCCTCGACGACACCGACGCCCCGCGCCCCGCCCCAGCTCGCGAAGAACCCGACCGGCCCGTCGCCCTCGTCCACCACGAACCACCGCACCGCGGGCCCCAGCGACCAGCGCTCGGCCACGATCGCGTCGGTGCGCTCCTCGCTGCGGGCCGGGCGACGGCCCCGCTCGTCCTCCTCGACGTGGTCGGCGCGGAACAGCGCACGCAGGGCGGGCCGGTCGGCCTCGACGGCCGGCCGGACGGGCCCGTCGGGCAAACCGGGGACGTCGACCCCGACCGGCAGGACCAGCTGGACGGCGTGGTCGACCGCCCACCCGCGCACCCGCAGCTCGGCCTCGACGAACGGCGGCGCGTCGGGGTCGAGCACGATCCGTGCGACGTCCTCGCCGGCGACCCCGGCGGCGGCCTCGAGCACCCCGTCCAGCTCCCGGGACGACGCCGGGCGCAGCCGGTGGAGGAACGTCGACGTGGGCAGGCCGTCGCGGTGCACGAGGACGGCGTCCCCGAGGTCGGTGACGGTCGCCCCCAGCGTCCAGTAGTCGGTCACGGCGTCGGCGATCACGGGGTCAGGATGGCCCACGCCGGCCAGCGGTTTCCCCACCGGCGAACACGACGCTTCGCGGCGGTCGGGCCGCTTCCTAGCGTCGGGACCATGCTCAGCCCGGAGAAGAACGAGCGCCTCACCCGCGTGGGTCCCGGGACCCCGATGGGCGAGCTGCTGCGCCGCTACTGGTGGCCGGTGGCCACGCACGACATGGCCACGCGGGTGCCGCGCCGGCGCCGCCTGCTCGGCGAGGACCTCGTCCTCTACCGCGACGGCAACGGCACCGTCGGGCTGCTCGCCGAGCAGTGCCCGCACCGGCGGGCGGCGCTCTGGCTGGGCTGCACGGAGTCGACGGGGCTGCGCTGCGGCTATCACGGCTGGCTGTTCGACGAGACCGGCGCGTGCCTCGAGCAGCCCGGCGAGCCCGCCGACTCGACGTTCAGGAACCGCATCCGGGCGACGTCGTACCCGGTGCAGGAGCTGGGCGGGCTGGTCTTCGCCTACCTCGGCCCGCTGCCGGCGCCGGAGCTGCCGCGCTACGACCTCTTCGTCTGGGACGACGCGTGGCGCGACATCGGGCACGCCGAGCTGCCGTGCAACTTCGTGCAGATCATGGAGAACTCCGTCGACCCGTACCACGTCGAGTGGCTGCACGGCCGGTACGGCTCATTCCTCAAGGAGCTCGACGGCGGGGCGCCGGTGCCGGTGGTGACCAAGAAACACGTCAAGGTCGCCTTCGAGGTGTTCGAGCACGGCATCCTCAAGCGCCGGGTGCTCGAGGGCCACACCGAGGACGACGACGACTGGAGGATCGGCCACCCGCTGGTCTTCCCGCACATGCTGCGCGTCGGCGCGGCCGGGCTCGCGACGTTCCAGATCCGCGTCCCGATCGACGACGAGAACACCTGGCACGTCTGGTACCAGACCTACCGACCCGAGGGCGGCGCGCCCGCGCAGACCGACGTCCCCGTCTACGAGGTGCCGCTGCGCGACGCCGACGGCGAGTGGCTGCGCGACTACGTCGACGGCCAGGACATCGTCGCCTGGATCACCCAGGGACGGATCTCCGACCGGTCGCTGGAGCACCTGGGCAAGTCGGACCTGGGGGTCATCCTGCTGCGCAAGCTCTACGCCGAGCAGATGGCCGTCGTCGCCGGCGGCGGCGACCCCCTGGGCACGCGGCGCGACCCCCACGACGTCATCGACCTGCCGATGGAGCGCGACAAGTTCGGCTCGGCGGTCGAGTTCCGGCAGGTGTGGATGCGGGAGAGCTCGGTGCGCTACTCCCCCATCCGCGCCGAGGTCCTCGAGCTCTTCGGCGACCCGGTGCCCACGTGGGCGTGAGCCACTGCGCGGTCTGCGGCGCGACGCTCGACGACGCCGGGTTCGTGCAGGAGTACTGGGTCGGCGACGATCGGCAGTTCCTCTGCTGGTGCGCCGCGTGCGGAGCGATGAGCACGGTCGTGCTCACCGCGGCGGTCGTCTCGCACGAGCCGGAGCACTGAGGGCTGTCGGGGGGCGGTCCTACTGTCCGGTCCATGCCGCTCTGGACCGACTTCGCCGCCGCCGCACCCCGCATCGCCGAGGTCTTCGTCCGCCGACATCGGGCCTGCGGCAACCTCTGCATGCTCGGCACGCTGCGTCCCGACGGCTTCCCGCGCATCAGCCCGATGGAACCGCGGTTCCTCGAGGGCGATCTGTGGATCGTCGGGATGCCGCACACGGCCAAGTTCGCCGACCTGTTCGCCGACCCGCGGTTCGCGCTGCACACCGCGACGGTCGACACCCAGGTCGGCGACGGCGACGCGAAGATCTGGGGCCGGGTCGAGGACGTCCGCGACGAGGCGCTCCACGAGCGCTTCGCGCAGTCCGTCTACGAAGAGATCGGGCTCGACCTGCGGGGCCAGAGCTTCGACCACTTCTTCCGCGTCGACGTCGTCGGGGCGGCGTCGATCGCCCTCGAGGACGGCCACCTCGACGTGACGACGTGGCGCGAGGGCGGCACCGAGACGGTCACGCGCAAGCACTGATCAGGTCGGGAACGTGAACTCGTACCCCTGGTCGTGGAGCCACGGGATGATCTCGCGGATCGCCGCGACCGTCTGCTCGCGCGGGCCGCCGCCGTCGTGGAAGAGGATCACCGCGCCGGGGTGCACCGAGCGCTGGACGCTCGCGACGATCGCGGCGACGCCCGGCTGGGTCCAGTCGAGGGTGTCGACCGACCATCCCAGCGGGCGCATGCCGGTCTGGGCCGCCACCTGGTCGAGCTGCAGCGACCACTTGCCCTCCGGGGCCCGGAAGTAGTCGACGTCCACCGGCGGGTTCACGACGGTCGCCAGCGAGCGGTGGCTGCGGCCGAGCTGCGTGCTGATCAGCGACGGGTCGTTCGCGCCGACGGTCGCGTCGTGGGTGAAGGTGTGGTCGCAGAGCCGGTGCCCGGCGGCCACGACGCGCTGCACCATCGCGGGCTCGGCGACAGCCTGCTCACCGATCATGCAGAAGGTCGCGCGGGCCTGGTTCTCGGCGAGGATGTCGAGGACCTCGGGGGTGTAGCTGCTCGGGCCGTCGTCGAAGGTCAGGGCGACGGTCGGGCGGTCGGTCGTCGTCGACGTCACCGACAGCCGCGACGACGTGATCGCCGGCCGCGCCTGGCCCGGGATCCCGCGCGCCGGGGCGTCCTCGGCGGTCCGGGCGGGCACGCCCGCCGGTCCGGACGACACGGCCGGCGAGGTTCCCGCCGCGACGACCGCGGGCGCGCCGACGTCGCTGAGCACGACGACGGTCACGCCGACCACCAGGCCGATCGTCGTCAGCAGGCCCGCCCACCGGTAGACGTAGGGCGGGCTGACGATCTGGCGCAGGATGACGCGCTGCCGAGAAGTGAACATATGCACCACGCGTCCCATCCGTCACAGGCGTTACAGCGGCTCACCATAGAGGGCCCGCCCCGCGGCCTGCGCGCGACCCTCTACCTCCGATCGAGTGATTGCCGCCGCCCGACCCGGTCGCGCTGTGCACGGAGCGAGAACGGTGTCCGACCGGTAGTCGCCGGGAAGCCCGCGCGGGTGAAGAAGCTGATCAATGATCCGGCCGACGTCGTCGACGAGGCCCTGGCCGGCGTCGCGCGCACCACCGAGGGCGCCGCCCTGGTCGAGGGCCACCGCGTGCTCGTGCGCGCCGACCGCGAGCGGGGTCGCGTCGCCGTGCTCTCGGGCGGCGGGTCCGGCCACGAACCGGCCTTCAGCGGGTACCTCGGCCCGGGCCACCTCGACGGGGCCGTCTGCGGGGAGGTCTTCGCCTCGCCGGGCGTCGACGCCGTCGTGGCCGCGATCCGCGCCGTCGACGACCCGACGCTGCTGGTCGTCATGAACTACACCGGCGACCGCCTCAACTTCGGGCTGGCCGCCCAGCTCGCCCGCGCCGAGGGCCGCGAGTGCACGATGATCACGGTCGCCGACGACGTCGCCCTCGACGCCGACGACGACGTCACCGCCGGGCGCCGCGGGCTCGCCGGCACCGTGCTCGTCACCAAGGTCGCGGGCGCGGCCGCCGCCGAGGGCAGCTCGCTGGAGCAGGTCACCGAGGCCGCGCAGGCCGCGGCGGCGGCGCTGGGGACGATGGGCCTCGCCCTCGCGCCGGCCACCGTCCCGGGTGGTGAGGCCGGCTTCTCCCTGGGCGAGGACGAGATCGAGATCGGGCTGGGGATCCACGGGGAGCCCGGCGTGCGACGGGAGTCGCTGCGCTCCGCCGACGAGCTGGTCGACGAGCTGGTGGGCACGATCTGCGACGACCGCGGCATCGGCGCCGGCGACCGGGTCGCCGTGCTGGTCAACGGCACCGGGGCGACGCCACCGATGGAGCTCTCGATCGTGCTGCGCCGGGTCGTCGAGGGCCTCGGCAAGCGCGACGTCACCGTCGAGCGGGCGTGGTCGGGGACGTTCCTCTCGTCGATCGACATGCCCGGCGTCTCGGTCGCGCTGCTGCCCCTCGACGACGACCGGCTGGCCCTGCTCGACGCGCCCGCCCGGTCGTCGGGATGGCCGTCGGGCTCGGGCGTTCTGTCCGGGCCGGCGTCCGCGCCCGTCCCGACGGTGGCGGTGCCGCAGGACGAGCAGGCCGCGTCCGGCGACGGGCAGGGCCAGCTCCGCACGACAGTCGAGGCCGTGTGCGCGGCCGTCGAGGACGCCGAGGGCCGGCTCACGGAGCTGGACTCCGCGACCGGCGACGGCGACCTCGGCACCTCACTCACCCGTGGAGCCGCGGCCGTCCGCGAGGGGCTCGACACGACCGACCTGGACGACCCGGTCGCGACCCTGCGGATGGTGGCCGCCGCAGTGCGGCGGGCGATCGGCGGGACGTCCGGCCCGCTGCTCGCGACGGCGCTGCTGCACGCCGCCGAGCACCTCGACGAGGGCGGCACCCGAGACGAAGCCCTGCGGGCGGCCGCGGACGGCATCGCCGACCTGGGCGGCGCCCGCCGCGGCGACCGGACCCTGCTCGACGCGCTCTACCCGGCGGCCGACGAGCTGGCGTCGTCCGGGTCGATGTCGTCGGCGGCGTCGGCCGCGGCCGACGGCGCCGAGGCCACGACGACCATGACCCCGCGCCGCGGCCGGTCGAGCTACCTCGGCGAGCGTGCCCACGGCCACCGCGACGCCGGCGCCGAGGCCGTCGTCGTCGTGCTGCGGGCCCTCGCGGACGCCGGCTAGGGACGCAGCTCGTAGACGTGGTTGACCTCCGTGGAGGTCGCGAGGCGGGCGGTGCCGAAGCCCGCCTCGCGGGCGATCTCGCAGGTGCGCGCCGGGCCGGCCTGGTTGCCGAGCCCGGCGGCGGGGTCCGCCGACAGGCCACTGGGCAGGCACACGAACATCGACGCGCCGAGCAGCAGCCGCCCGAGCGGGTTGAGCGCGTCGGGCACCCGGTCCCAGCTCATGGGCTCGACCAGCATGACCGCGCCGCCCTCGCCCACGGCGTCCCGGGCGGCGCGCAGCGCCCCGACGGGGTCGGGCATGTCGTGCAGGCAGTCGAAGAAGGTGATCAAGTCGTACTGCCCGGCCAGGTCGGTCGCCGGGGCGACCCGGAACGTCACGCGGTCCGCCACGCCGGCGGCCTCCGCCCGGCTCTGGGCCAGCTCCACGGATTGGGGGTGGTAGTCGAGCCCGACCATCCGGGACCGCGGATAGGCCTGCGCCATGATCACGGTGGAGGAGCCGAGGCCGCACCCGACGTCGGCGACCGACCCGCCGGCGCGCAGGCGCTCCTCGATGCCGTCCAGTGCCGGGATCCAGGACGTCGTGAGGTTGGCGAGGTAGCCCGGGCGGAAGAACCGCTCGGTGCCCACGAACATGTCCTCGTGCTGCTCGTGCCAGCCGATGCCCTCGCCGGTGCGGAACGCCTCGGTGAGCCGGTCGAGCATGCGCGTCGCGGCGGTGAGGTTCTGGAGGGCACCGGCGACGTAGGCCGGGCTCTCCGGGTTGGTGAAGATCTCGGTCTGCTCGGGCGAGAGGCGGTAGCGCGCGGACCGGGCCGAGCCGTCGGTGTCGCCGTCGTAGGTGACGTACCCGGCGGCCGCCATCGTCTCGAGCCATTCCCGCAGGTAGCGCTCCGACAGGCCGGTCCCGGCGGCGAGCTCCGCGGCGGTCGTCGCGTCGCGCCCCGCCATCGCGCTGAACAGGCCCAGACGGTCGCCGAGCAGGCCCAGGGGCACTACGAGCGCCGCACCGGCGTCGGTGATCACCTGCCCGACCAGCGCCTCCAACGTCGCCGGGTCGATCGTGGCCGTGGCCGCCGTCGGGGTCGAGGTCATCGTCGTGCTCCTTCCGCACTGGGCAGGCTCCAGTGCAGCGGCCCGCGGCGGGGCGCGGGTATACGGAGAAGTCCGTAGGCCGTGCGGAGTCAGACGGCGCTCTCGACGAGCTCCCGACCCTTGACCAGCCAGGCGAGGGCGAACGTGATCACCGCGACCGACTCGGGCCAGAGCAGGTAGCGCGTCGCCTCCTGGGTGGCGTCGTCGAGGGCGAAGAAGACGACGAGGGCCCAGACGATGCACACGACGACCACCACGCCGCAGATGCGGAAGAACCGCGCACGCCTGGGCGGCACGGTGTTCTGGGCGAGCGGGCGGTCGGGGTCGCGCGGGAACAGGAACAGGCAGAACACCGCCATGCCGGCGAAGAACAGCATCGCCGCGACGAGGTGGACGATCCCGACGGCGTGCTGGACCGGCGTCGGCGCGTCGGGGGTCGTGGGGCAGAGCCCGACCAGCACCGCGCAGACGCCGGCGACGTCGCTGACGCGGTTCTCCCACCGGCCGTAGCGGTAGGTGACGAGGAAGACGCCGAACGCCACGAGGGAGCCGACGAAGATGGTGCCGGCGTCCGTGTAGTAGTACGCCGACAGCGAGCTCTGCAGGGAGTCCCACAGCGTAGTGGTCGGTGGGAGGGTCCCGGTGAGCCGGCCCCAGCCGAAGTGGAAGAACACCAGCACGAACGGCAGCAGGATCCCGACGACGCCGACGAAGCGGCGCAGCAGCAGGTGGGAGCGGACGAACTCGTCGATCGCGGGCGGGTCCGCCGTCGCAGTCACGCCGGTGATCTTCCCCGATCAGGTGTCGGGATCACCGAAGGCGTGGCGGCGCACGAGGGTCTTGGCGACCTCGCTGTTCGGCGGCGCGTCGGCGGCCAGCGCGATGGCGACGTCCTTGGCCTCGTCCTTCTTCTTCTCGGCCGCCTCCTTGCCCGCGGAGCCCACCTGGATGCCGAAGTACGCGGCGGCCAGGGTGCTGATGGCGGTCGCGACCGACGACACCAGCGCGACACCGTCGGCGGCCGTCGGGTAGCGGATCGCGGCGATCAGGAAGATCACCACGATGGCGGCGATCGCGACCACGACGACGATCAACCCGTAGCGCCAGCGGGCGGTCGCGTCGGGGTCCGCTCCCTTCGACGCGCCCGGCTGGTCCGGTGTCGCCACGTGTCCTCCTCAGCGCCGTCCGCCCGACTCGGTCGCGGAGCGTAGAGGACCCTCCGCGATCGGCGTCACCCGCGCAGATGCGTGCGGAGCAGCGACGTCATCGCCTCGCGGTGGCGCCGGTCGGCGGCGTCGTCGTGGGTGGGGTTGTCGGGCACCGCGAAGCCGTGGGCGGCGGGATAGGTCTCGATGGTGGCCCGCACGCCCGCCGCGTCGAACGCCTCCCGCAGCCGGCGGTGCTGCTGCTCGTCGAACACGGGGTCGTCGGTGGCGGCCGCGACGTGCACCGCCGCCTGGATGCGCGGGGCGAGGAGGTGCGGGCTCGCCGGATCGTCGGCCGTGGCGAGGTTCCCGCCGTGGAAGGTGGCCGTCGCCGCGACCTGCTCGGGGTGGTGCCCGGCGGCGCGCAGCGCCATCCCGCCACCGAAGCAGTAGCCGACGGTGCCGAGCGCCGGGTGCGCCACCTCGGGTCGCGCGGCGAGCGCCGCCAGGTAGGCCGCCGCGTCGACGCCGGCCTTCTCCGGCGTCAGGGCCCGCGACAGGGCGCCGAGACGGGCGAACTCCTCGGGGTCGCCGAAGAGCGTCGAGGTGTCGAAGGGCGCGTAGGGCGTGCGGTAGTAGATGTCGGGGAGCAGGACGGCGAAGCCCTCGCCGGCGAGGCGGTCGGCCATCGCCGCGAACGTCTCGCGCACCCCACCGGCGTCGGGGTAGTAGAGGACGCCCGGCCACGGGCCCGCGTCCTCGGGTGTGTGCAGCGTGGCACGGCAGGTGCCGTCCGGGGTCTCGACGTCGACGGCGGTGCGCACCATGGGTCCTCCTCGGGCTCGACGCCCGATCGTGGAGCACCGGCGGCGATGGTGGGCGCGATCTCGCTGTGGGCGGACACCGCTGCTGGCCGGCGGTCATCGGGCAGCCCGGACGCATGAGCGAACCCCGGAAGGCCGCGACGGGCCCGACGCGGCGAGGCCGCGCCCGAGGCGGCTTCGCCCGGAGGTCAGGTGTTCGGGACGTCGTGTCGGGGCGCGCGCAGGTCGACGACACGCCGGTCTCACCACCCGGCACGCTGCCAGCTCCGACGATGGTGGAAGATGACCGTGGGTAGTCCGGCGATCGCGTGGTTCGCGCTCCGGGAGCGCCGGACTACCCCACTCGAGTGAACAAGTTCAAAGAGTCGGTAACGTCGGGTAGATCACAGTCGAGGCTCGTGGTGCGAACCACGTAAGAACTCCCACCACTCGGAGCACCCGACATGAGCCTTCTGGACCAGCCACCCGCCGGATCACCAGCCCCCGACGACCACGCCTCGGAGACCCACCCGAGCACCCCCCAGGATCCGGCCAGGACCACCCGACGCCGCCGCGCCTGGGTGATCTTCGCGATCGCCGCCGTCGCGGTGATCGCCTTCGTCGTGGGTCAGGGGACAGCCGCGACGTCGTCACCGGCGCCGACCCCGTCGTCCGCATCACCGGCCTTCTCGACGCCGTCGTCGGCTCAGATGCCGAACCTCGCGGGCATGACCGTCGACGCCGGGACCAGTCGGCTCAAGTCGTTGGTCGGGTCGTACAACGTGTACGTGGCCGACGGTGAGGCCAGCCGCTACAAGACGATCGTCAGCCAGAGTCCCGCGCCGGGGACGACGATCACCGCGGCCACTCGGATCGACTTCTACGTGACGCCGGCCTACACCCCGAGCTACTCGATGCCCAGCTACACCAGCCCGAGCTACAGCCCGCCGACGACCTCGTCCGAGCCGGCGGGCTTCGGCAGCGGCACCTGGGAGGTGGGCAACGGCGTCGGTGAGATCCCGCCTGGCACCTACCGTGCCGCCGCCGGCTCGTCCCGCTGCTACTACGAGCGTCTCAGCAGCCTCAGCGGCGAGTTCGAGGCGATCATCGCCAACGACGGGGAGTACGACGGGGGCCCGATGACGGTCACCATCAGCTCGTCCGACGCGGCGTTCAAGGTGTCCGGCGATTGCCGGTTCGTCCGCCGCTAGCCGGTGCCCGGACCCGCGCGCCCGCATTCGGGGAGCGGGTCCGGGCACGATCCGTTCGGCCGCGGGGGCGACCCGGGCAGACTCCGGACATGGCGACGGTCGAGGACGTCCGCCCGCTGGGCTCGAGCCTGGAGCGCTCGTACCCGGTCTAGGTCCGGGGCGCGCTGAGGTTCCGCGTCGGGCAGATCGTCTACGTCGCGTTCTCCCGCGCCGAGACGACGATGGGCTTCGCGTTCCCGAAGGAGGAGCGCGCGGCGCTCGTCGCGGCGGAGCCGGAGCGCTTCCGCCTGCCGCGGATGTCGGAGCTACGTTTCCACTGGGTGGAGTGCGTCCTCGCCACCCTGGAGCCCGCGGAGGCACGGGAGTTCGTCGTCGACGCCTGGCGGATGGTCGTGCCGCAGAAGCTCTCCCGCGCCTACGACCTGGCCCACCCCGACGGGCCGGGGTGAGACGACCCGAGGTGGGCGCCCGTCAGACCGGGTGGTCCGACAGCCCGGCGTAGTCGGGCAGCTCGGGTCCGTTGATCGCGCGCCCGATCAGCTCGGCGAACCACTCGGACTCGAAGTCCGGGGCCGGGCCGGCGTCCGGCCCGGGCGCCTGGAGGGTCTGGACGTGCAGCCGGCCGATCTCCTGGTTGGCCTCGACGAAGGGACGCATCCGCTCCTCGTAGCGGGCGAACCCGACCTCCGGGTCCCAGCCGGCCGCGGCCAGCTCGCCGGCCAGCAGGTAGGCCCCGACCAGGGCGATCCCGGTGCCCTGCCCGGACATCGGTGACGCGCTGCACGCGGCGTCGCCGAGCAGCGCCACCCGCCCGGTCGACCACCGGTCCATGACGACCTGGGCGACCTGGTCGAGGTAGAAGTCCGGGGCGTCGTCGAGGTGGGCGAGGATGCGCGGGGTCCACCAGCCCAGGTCGGCCGTCCGCTCGCGCAGCAGGCGCTTCTGCGCCTCGAGGTCGCGGTGGTCGACGTCGAACTCCGCGGCGGGGAAGGAGAACATCGCCATCGCGCGGGTGGCGTCCTGGATCGGCCGCAGGAGCGCGGAGCGTCCGGACGCCTTGTCCTGGAAGTCGAGCAGCCAGCGGTCCAGCCCGAACTCGTTCGGCACGCTGTAGAAGGCCAGCACGAGCCCGAGGTGGCGGACGAACTCCTCCCGCGGGCCGAACACCGTCGCCCGCAGCGCCGAGTGCAGGCCGTCCGCCCCGATGACGAGGTCGAACCGCTGTCGGTCACCGCCCGCGAAGGTCACGTCGACGCCGTCGACGTCCTGCGTGAGCTCGGCGATCCGGTCGCCGAAGACGTACGCGACGTCGTCGCGCGTGGCGTCGTGGAGCACCTGCGCGAGGTCGCCCCGGAGGATCTCGATCTCCGCGATGAAGCCGTCGCCCCCGTCGTCGTCCGCGCGGAACGTCTCCAGCACGGTGCCGTCGGCGTCCACGGTGTGCGCGCCGGCCGTCTCCGTGCGGGCCGCGCGCACCGCCGCGTCCAGCCCCATGCGCTCGATGACCTCGCGGGTCACCCCGCGGGCGTCCACGGCCTGACCGCCGGGGCGCAGGGCCGGGGCCCGCTCCACGACGGTGACGTCGGCTCCCCACCGGTGCAGCCAGTGGGCCACCGCCGGTCCCGCGATGCTCGCGCCCACCACCAGGACCCTGGGACCGGTCACCGCGCCACCCCCTGCTCGCCGTTCCGGATCACGGCCGAAATCGTAGGGGTGTTGAACACCGCGCGAGTCAGTCGGAGGCGATGCGACCTGCCGCCCCGTCCTGCACCCGGGCTACGAAGTCCGGAGGAAGGCTGCGGCGACTGCCGTTGGCGTACTCCCGCGCCGGCTGCCGAACAGCCTCCGAGAACCGCGCGTAGTGCACGAGTGACGGTCGGGGCAGCGCGTCGTCGAGTCCCGCGCGCAGCTCCGCGGCGAAGGGGTAGCGCCGCTGCACCTCGGGGTCCTCGAAGACCACGCTGCGCGCGGCGGGCAAGCCGCCTCGATCGAACAGGATCTGCGCACTGCGGTCGCTGGTGAGGAAGTCGACCAACGCCCGGGCGGCCCGAGGTCTCTCGCTCCGGCTGGAGACCGCCAGGTTCTGTCCGCCGAGGATCCCGGAGCCGTCGGGCAGGGTCGTCACGCCGATCTCCCGGTCGGGCTGGCCGGCCTCGCGGGTGGCCGACAGGGCCAGGAACGCCCGCGGCCAGTTCCGCATGAAGACCGCACCGCCGGATCGGAAGGCCTCGGTGCTCTCGTCCTCGGTCTGCCCCTCGAGCCCGAAGGACAGCACACCGAGCCGGTCGAAAGCGGTCTCGATCTGGTCGAGATGCGACCCGGCCGTCACCGCCCCACCGGCATCCACGATCTCGCCGCCGGCTCCCCGCACGAGCTCCAGAGCGTTCACCGTGAGGCCCTCGTAGTCGTCGAACTGGCCGACGTAGGCTGGCCCCCGGTAGCCGGTCCGGCGGATCTCCTCCACGTCGGACTGCAGGTCGTTCCAGGTGCGGGGAGGGTCGGCGTTGGGCCGGTTGAGCAGGCGCTGCAGGAGGTCCCGGCGGTAGTAGAGGAGGCCGAGGTCCGTGTTGAACGGAAGCGCCCAGAGACGACCGTCGGCGTCGCGGCAGCTGTCGAGGGGGCGCCCGAGGAAGTCGCCGGCCTCCACCGTGCGTTCGTCGATCGGTGCGAGGTAGCCGGCCTCGGCGAACTCGGCCGTCCACGTGACGTCCAGGTTGAACACGTCGACCCCGCCCCCGGCCTGGGCTCGCGCGACCATCTCGCTGCGCTGGGCGTCGGCGACCGGCGGGAGCTCGACGATCTGGACGGGATTGGCCTTGTGGATCACGTTCCACTCGCGGACCAGCTCGATCCGCTGCCGCCCGACGCTGTCGTCCCGGCCCGTGATCAGCACGAGGGGCCCTGGCTCGAGGCCGGCCTCGGGGGCGACGAACGGGACCGCCGCGGCGATCAGCAGGGCGACCAGCACCACGGCCATCCCCGTGATCAGCGCGTAGGACCGCCACGGCACCGCCCTCGGGAGGTCTCCATCCCCGCGATGCGGTTCGGCGTTGGTCATCGACCACTCCACACGGCGTCGACAGTGCTGTCGAGGACGGCACCCAGGCTGGCCGGATCGGCGTCGAGGCACTCGACCCTGCTGGACGTCGCGGTGAGGGCACTGAGCCCGGGACCGTTGCACCGGGTCTCTCCGAGGGTGACCACGGTCAGCCGCGCGCCCGCGGGCAACGACGCCGCGACCGCCTGGGGTGTCAGCCCGCTGTTCGTGTCCTCACCATCGGTGATCACCACGGCGCCCGACGTCAGGCTCGGATCCCCGCTCCCGACCGCGCCGAGACCGTCGAGCATCGTCCGGTAGAGCGGCGTGTTCCCGGCGGCTCGCGCCATGGCGAGGGACCGACGGAGCTGGTCGAGGCGCTCGGGTGTCGCCGTGTCGAGCGGGACGAGCTCCTGGTGGCCCGCGGGGTTCCCGCCCGGGAACACCCAGAGACCGACCTCGTCCCGAGGGCCGGCGAGCCGCACGGTGGACGAGACGGCGCTGCGGACGACGTCGAGCCGGGTGCCGGCGGATGTCGCCGCATCCATGGACCCGGACGTGTCCATGGCGATGAGGACCCGTCCGCGAGGACGCGCCGACCGGTACTGCTCCAGGGTGCCGGCGAGGACGTCCGCCGGCACACCCGCGAGGTCGAACTCGGAGGTCGGGTCGACGCCGTAGCGAGGGTCGATCAGTCCGCCCCGAGGCAGGGTCGCGGCGCCTGCCGGACGCAGTCCCTCCGCCACGAGCGCCGCCCGGCCCTCCCCGGAGCCGAGCCAGTCCTCGAAGTCCTTCGCGGCCGCGTCCTGTTCCCCGGTGCTGCTCGCCGTCGCCACTCCCGGGCGGGAGCTCGCGGTCCAGGACATCCGCACGATCTGGAAATCGAGTCCGCGGGTGTCGCTGGGGTAAGCGGCCTCCAGCCGGGTCTCCCGGGGCATCCCGCCCGGTAGCGAGTCAGGGCAGGCGCCACCCAGGGGGTCGCCCCGGTCGAGGCGGGCGATGTCCTGCTCCGTGGCGATGACGGCGGTTCGCGCGACAGGGGTTCCGGAGGTCGCGGCGCCGATCGAGGGGCTCGATCGCCGATAGGCACAGAGTTGCGCCGACGACGATCCCGTAGGGAACCCGCCTTGCGCCCGCGCACCCGCGAGCGCTCCCTCCACCTGACCGGGATCGAGCGCACCGGGCGCCCGCTGCCCGTAGAGCAGCGCCGTCATCAGCGCTCCGGCGCCGGCGGACTCCGGGTCCGGCCGAGCGACCAGCTCGCCGCCGAAGACCAGGGTCCGGAACACGTCGACCCATCGGTGGGCATCGATCTGGTCGGTGCCCACCGCGGACGACGGCGGGAGTCCGACCACGATCGGCGTCGTCGCGATCGTCCGGGGCGCCTCGGCGAGGGCCGACCCCTCGTGCGCGACCGGCGCCATTTCGGCGCTCGTCGAGGTGAACCAGAGGTCGGGCTGCGGGCCGAGGTCCACCAGCCCGGTCGCCGGGTCCCACCACCCTTCGGGGTTGGTCGCGTGGGCCGCCACCGTGCCCGAGTCCAGCGCGAACACGCCGACCTCGGTCACCGGGCAGCCGTGGTTCCGGCCCGCGCTGTAGGCCTCGTACCGGCGTGCGAGATCCCGGGCCGTGACGTCGTTGTCGGACGCGGTGACGAGGCGCAGCTCCTGCGGCTCTGAACAACCGCCGACCGCGATCCGGAGCTGTCCGGCGAGGTCCAGGCCCGGAGCGCCGAGCAGGATGCCGAGTGCGACCACGATGGCCGCCGGAACGAGCACGCGCCGGCGCGCCACCCAGGCGAGGACGCGGCGGAGCGTCCCGGTCACTCGTGGGACGACGCGCAACAGGACCCCGCGGGCCCAGGCCGCGGTGGCGGCTGTCGAGAGCACCGCGCCCGCGACCAGCAGCGTCCAGTCCCAGAACGTCTCGGGAGGGGTCGGCGCGAGGGCGACGAGGATGATGCCGCCGACACCGAGGAGGAACAGCACCAGGAGGACGAACCCGACCAGCCAACGCGGATGGTTCTCGTGCCCGCCCCGTCCCCGCCCGTCAGCCACCCGATCCCCCGCCACCGTCCGTGCCCGCCCGTCTCGGCAGCGCCGGATTGCCATCGACCAGGTTGTGGCGCCTGTTACAACGGTCGCTCGGAGAGACTAGTGCGATCAGGGGTCGTCTCTGCAGCGTTCGGTGCCGGACGAGGCACGAGCCACGACGAGCCCCTGACGCCGCGTGCCGACTCGGTGGGGGCGGACGAGTCGGCCTGTAAGCCGGATCCTGTGCCCACGGCCCTCGCGGGCCCGTGGGTGGCGACCATCCATCTCGGCCCGCCGTCGCCGGCGGGCTCCAGCGGTCTACCCGCAGGTCTCGGGCGGGCAGCCCTCGGACGACCTGCGCGGCCGGTCCTCGCGGACCGACCTTCTTGACCTTGCTCCGGGTGGGGTTTACCGAGCCGTCCTGGTCACCCAGGACGCTGGTGGTCTCTTACACCACCGTTTCACCCTCACCACCGGCCCGGAGGCCGATGGCGGTCTGTTTTCTGTGGCACTGTCCCGCGGGTCACCCCGGGTTGCTGTTGGCAACCACCCTGCCCTGTGGAGTCCGGACTTTCCTCGACGGGGATCACCCGCCGCGGTCGCCCGGCCGACTCGTCCGCGGGGCCGATGCTACCGACCCGTGTCCCCAGGACACGGGTCGGCACGACCGTTAGCGTCGCGCATCGTGTCGGACCCGTCGGTGCTCCAGATCGTGCTGCTCGCCGTGCTGGGGCTCGTCGCCGGTGCGGTGAACGCGGTCGCCGGGGGCGGGTCGCTGATCGTCTTCCCCGCGCTGCTCGCGACGGGCCTGCCGCCGCTGCCGGCGAACGTCACCAACTCGGTCGCGCAGTGGCCCGGCTACGCCGGTTCGACGGTCAACGCCCGCGGTGACCTGCGGGGCCAGCGACGACGGGCGATCACCACGAGCATCGTGGCCGCGCTCGGCTCGGCGGTGGGCTGCGCGCTGCTGCTGATCCTGCCGCAGTCGGTGTTCGACGCCGTCGTGCCCGTGCTCGTGCTGCTCGCGAGCCTCACGCTCGGGGCGCAGCCCTGGATCAAGCGCTGGACCGGCAGCACGGAGCGGACCGCCGACAACCCGAAGGTCCTGATCCCGACGATCTTCCTCGCCGCGGTCTACGGCGGCTACTTCGGCGGCGCGCTGGGCGTCGTGCTCATCGCCGTGCTCTCCCTGCTCGCCCACGACACCCTGCAGCGGCTCAACGCGATCAAGGTGCTGCTCTCGCTGGTGACCAGCACGGTCACGGTGATCCTCTTCGCGCTGTTCGCGCCCGTCGACTGGTTCGCCGTGCTCCTCCTCGCCCCGACGACGCTGATCGGCGGCTACCTCGGCATGACCGTCGCCAAGAAGATGCCCGACGGCGTCCTGCGCTGGAGCGTCGTGGTGCTCGGGGTCGCGGTGGCGATCTACCTCTTCCTGCGGTGACGGTCCTCGCGGTCGCGCTGCTCGGGGTCGTCCTCGTCGGCGCCGTCACGCGGCCACGCGGCCTCCCCGAGGCGTCGGCCGCGATCCCGGCGGCCGTGGTGGTGCTCGCCGTCGGGCTGCTCTCCCCGCAGCGCGCGTGGGCCGAGGTGGCCGAGCTCGGCCCGACCGTCGGCTTCCTCGCCGCCGTGCTGGTGCTCGCCCACCTCGCCGACGCCGAGGGCGTCTTCCGCTGGGCCGGCGGCGAGCTCGCGCGTCACTCGCGAGGGCGACCGCAACGGCTGTTCCTGCTGGTCCTCCTCACGGCCGCGGTGACGACGGCGGTGCTGAGCCTCGACGCCACGGTGGTGCTACTGACCCCGGTGGTCCTCGACACCGCCCGCCGGCTGGGCGCCCGCCCCGCCCCGCACGCCTTCGCCTGCGCCCACCTGGCCAACAGCGGCTCGCTGCTGCTGCCGGTCGCCAACCTCACCAACCTGCTCGCGCTGAAGGCCACCGGGCTGACGTTCCTCGGCTTCGCCGGGCTGATGCTGCTGCCGCAGCTGGCCGTCCTGGTCGTCGAGTACGTCGGGCTGCGGCTGGTCTTCCGCACCGATCTCGCGGCGCCGGCCGAGGAGCCGCCGGCGCCCGAGGAACCCCCGCTCCCCCGCTTCGCCGTCGCGGTCCTCGCGCTGACGCTGGCGGGATTCGCCGCGTCCTCCCCGCTGGGGATCGAGCCGGTGTGGGTGGCGGTCGCCGGGGCGCTCGTGCTGGCGGCGCGGACCGTCGCCACCCGCCGCACCCGCGTCCTCGACGTGCTGCTCGCCGCCTCGCCCCTCTTCTGCCTGTTCGTCCTGGCCCTGGGGGTCGTGGTGGCGGCGGTGACCGATCGCGGCCTCGGCGACCTCGTCGCCGGCCTGCTGCCGGCGGGCACCTCGTTCCCCGCCCTCCTCGGGCTGGCGGCCATCGCGGCGGTGCTGGCCAACGTCGTCAACAACCTGCCCGCGACGCTCGTCCTGCTCGCCGCGCTCGGGCCGACGCCGGCGACCGGCGCGGTGCTCGCGGTGCTCATCGGCGTCAACATCGGCCCCAACCTGACGCCCGTCGGCTCGCTGGCGACGCTGCTCTGGCGCCGGGTCCTCGCCGCGCGCGAGACCCCGGCCCCGCTGGGGACGTTCACGGTGGCGGGGCTCGCGACGGTGCCGCTGGGGGTCGTCAGCGCGGTGGCGGCGCTGTGGCTGACCCTGACGCTGACGGGCTGACCGCCATCGTCTCGGTGCCCAGCGCGCCGAGCAGGTCCAGGCGGCTGCGGGCGTCGGAGCCGGGCGCGGGGGTGAAGACCAGCAGGCGCAGGTCGTCCTCGGCGGTGGTGAGGGTGTCGCAGTCCAGCTCGACCGCGCCGACCTCGGGGTGCTCGACCGTCTTGTGGCTCTGGTGGTGGCCCGCGATCACCCCGGAGTCCCACATCGCGGCGAACTCCGTGCTCACCGCGGTGAGGTCCTCGACGAGCCGGGCGAGCTCCGGGTCGTGGGGGTAGCGGCTCGTGCTGCCGCGCAGGTCGGCGACGAGCGAGCGGGCCAGGGCGTCGAGCTCGTCGCGGGTGTGACGGACGCGATCGCCCGGCTCGCCCTCGACGAACAGGCGCCACAGGGTGTTGCGCCGCCGCTCGGACAGCGCACTCGGGTCGCCCATCAGCGCCGCGTACAGCGGGTTCCAGGCGATCAGCGTCCAGGTCGCGTCGAGGACGCCGACGGGGTCGTGCACCGCGTCCAGGATCTTGCGCACGCCGGCCGGGATACGACGCGAGATCCGGCCGCGGTCGGGGGCGTGGCCGGCGAGGCGGAACAGGTGGGCCTGCTCGGCGTCGGAGAGCCGCAGCGCCCGGGCCAGCGACGCGCAGACCTGCGCCGACGGCGTCCGGGTGCGGCCCTGCTCGAGGCGCACCACGTAGTCGATCGAGATGCCCGCCAGCAGCGCGAGCTCCTCGCGGCGCAGCCCCGGCGCCCGCCGCGGCGCGTTGACGGACATGCCGACGTCGTCGGGACGGGTGCGGTCGCGCCACGTCCGCAGGGCGGCCGCCAGCTCACCGGTGCTCACGGCGTCCATCATCCGCCGCGCCACCGGGACGTGGGGGGTACGCGCTGTACCAGGACGATCCCTCGCTCCCCCGCCCCCGACGCGGCGGGCACGGTGGAGCCATGACCACGACCGGGCTCACCGACCGCCTGACCCTCGCCGACGACCTCGTCCTCACCCGCATGGGCTACGGCACCATGCAGCTCGCCGGCCCCGGCGTCATGGGACCGCCGCGCGACCGCGACGAGGCCGTCGCCGTGCTGCGCGAGGCCGTCGAGCGCGGCGTCACGCACATCGACACCTCCGACTTCTACGGCCCGTTCGTCGTCAACGAGATCGTCCGCGAGGCCCTGCACCCCTACCCCGCCGACCTGCGGATCGTCACCAAGGTCGGGTGCCGCCGCGGCGAGGACGGCTCCTGGAACCTCGACACGTCGCCCGACGAGGTGGTGCGCGAGGTCCACGAGAACCTCGACCGGCTCGGGCTCGAGGCCCTCGACGTCGTCAACCTGCGGGTCTCCGACGACCACTCCGAGTCCCTCGGCGAGGCCTTCCGCACCCTCGCCGACCTGCGCGAGCAGGGGCTGGTGCGCCACCTCGGCGTCAGCAACGTCTCGGCCGCACAGCTCGCCGAGGCCCGGGAGATCGCCCCGGTGGTCTGCGTGCAGAACCACTACAACCTCGTGCACCGCACCGACGACGACCTCGTCGACCACTGCGCCGCCGAGGGCATCGCCTACACGTCGTTCTTCCCGCTCGGCGGGTTCAGCCCGCTGCAGTCCGACACGCTCGGGCGGGTGGCCGAGCGCGTCGGGGCGACCCCGCAGCAGACGGCGCTGGCCTGGCTGCTGCAGCGCTCCCCCACGATGCTGCTCATCCCCGGCACGTCGTCGCGGGCGCACCTGCGGGAGAACCTCGCCGCGGCCGACCTCGCGCTGCCGGCCGACGCCGTCGCCGAGCTGGACGCGATCTGAGGGGTCGCGTTGCGCGGGCGGCCCGGACCTCGGCACGCTACGGCGCGTGACGTCACTCGAGGCCGAGGCCCGCGCCCGCGTGCGTGAGCAGGCGCTCGGCATCGCCGCGGGCTGGTCCCCGCCCGACGCGCCGCCGACCTGGGCGCTGACCGCCGAGCTGTTCCGGACGATCGCCGGCGAGCCCGACCTGCTCGGGCTCGCCGCGGCCGTCCCGCTCGATCGGCTGCCGCCCCTGCTGCTCAGCGCCGCCGTCCGTGCCCTCGTCGACCGGGTGCGGCCCGAGCCGCTCGCGGGCTACTTCCCGACGCCCGGGTCCGGCCAGCCCGTCCTCGACGACGGGTTCCGGCCGGCGCTGGCGGCGTTCGCCCGCGAGCACGCGGGTGAGCTGGGCCAGCTCTGCGCCGAGCACCGCTACCAGATGAACGAGGTGGCCCGCAGCGCCGACGTCGTCGCCGTGCTGGGCCACCTCGGGGTCGACGCCGACCGCCCTCTCGCCCTGGTCGACCTCGGCACCGGCGCCGGGCTCGGGCTGCACCTCGACCGCTACCGCTACGACTTCCGGGGACGCACGCTCGGTGACGACCACAACCCGCTGACCATCGCCCCCGAGCTCCGCGGCCGGCCGGCCCCGCTGCCCGCCCGGATGCCGATGATCACGACGCGGGTCGGCGTCGACGTCGAGCCCCTCGACCTCGACGACGCGCGCATCCGCGACTGGCTCGCCGCCTGCATCCCGCCCGAGGCCTCGGCGGTCGACCGCTTCGCCGCGGCCACCGCCGTCGCCCGGGAACACCCCGCGACGACGGTGCGCGCCGACGTCGTCGACGACCTGGCCGCCGTCTGCGCCGACGTCCCCGCCGACGCGCTGCTCGTCCTCGTCGACACCTACGTCCACGTCTTCCTCACCGACGACCGGCGCGCCCGCTTCCGCCGGCTCCTGACCACCCTCGGCCGCGACGTCGTGTGGATCTCGGTCGACCCGCTCGTCCCGCTCGGGCCCCAGGGCCGCGAGAGCACCCAGGGCCTCCCGGTCCCGTCGCGCGCCCTGGAGGCCACCCGGGCCGGGGTCACCGGCGTGGTCGGGCACCTGACCGTCCGCGCGGACGGGACCGCCGACGGCGAGGTGCTCGGCCTGGCCCACCCCGGCGGCGCCTGGCTCGAGTGGTTCTGAGCGGGCGTCAGGCCAGGTAGGACGTGTCGTTCACCAGGCGCACCGAGGCGCCGCCGTCGGGCCAGAACTCGACGATCGACAGGCACGCCAGGTCGAGGTGCAGGCGATAGAGCATCGCGGGGCCGGCGTCGAGGGCCCGGCGCAGGATCAGCTTGATCGGCGTCACGTGGCTGACGAGCACCACCGTCTGCCCCGGCCAGCGGCGCAGCACGTCGTCGAGTGCCGCGTTCACGCGTCCCGCCACGAGGTCGAAGCTCTCGCCCCGCGGCGGGGCCACCGAGCTGTCGGCGAGCCAGGCGCGGTGCACCTCCGGGTCCTGGGCCGCCGCCTCGGAGAAGGTCAGGCCCTCCCAGGTGCCGAAGTCGGTCTCGGTGAAGCGCTCGTCGACGGTGACCCCGAGGCCCAGCACCCCGGCGACCGGCTCGGCGGTCTGCCGGGCCCGCAGCAGCGGAGAGCTGATCACCGCGCGGATGTGGCCGTCGGTGGTGACGGTGCGGGCCGCGAGCGCCGTCGCCGCCGCGGCGGCCTGCTCGAGCCCGTCGGGCGTGAGCTCGGGGTCGCCGCGCCCGGAGTAGCGGCGCTGGACCGACAGCGGGCTCTGCCCGTGGCGCAGCAGCAGGACCCGGGTCGGCGGGGTGCTCCCGCGCCCGGTCCACGCGCCGGCGGTGCTCACGCGTTCGTCCCCTTCCCCGTGCGCACCACGATCGCCCCGCACTGCTCGCACCGCACGACGTCGTCGGGCGCGGCGGCCGCGATGTCGCGCAGCTCCGAGCGGTCCATCTCCATCCGGCACGCCCCGCAGCGGTTGCCGACCAGCTCGCCGGCGCCCGTCCCGGTGCGCTGGCGCAGCTGGTCGTAGAGCCCGACGAGGTCCCCGGGCAGCTCGGCGGCGACCTGCTCGCGCTCGGCGCCGCGGCGCTGCTCGAGTACGTCGAGGTCGCCCAGCACACCGTCGCGGCGCTCGACGGCGTCGGCCAGCGTCGTCTCGGCGGTCTCGAGCTCACCCTGCTCGTGGGCCAGGTCGGTCTCCGCGGCGTCGAGGCGCTCCATGACCTCGAGCTGCTCGTCCTCGAGGACCCCGCGGCGGCGCGCGAGCGTCTCGAGCTCGTGGGAGAGGTCGGTCATCTGCTTGGCCGACACGCTCCCGGAGTCCATCAGCCCGCGGTCGCGCTCCTCGCGGGTGCGGACCTGCGTGACCTCCTGCTCGAGCTTTGCCACCTCCCGGCCGAGGTCGCTGACCGAGGTCTTCGCGCGCACCACCGCGTCGCGGTGGGTGCGCACCGTGCCCTCGGCCGCCTCGACCGCGGCCTGCTCCGGCAGCGAGCCGCGGCGGTACCGGGCCCGCGCGAGCTCGGCGTCCAGCGCGGCGAGGTCGAGCAGGCGGCGCTGCGCGGTGGGGTCGGCCTTCACGAGATCACGGCTCCTGGTGCGGCGGGTTCCCGAGAGGCGTGGCCGAGGCTCCACGCGTCGGTGCGGGCGGTCGAGACGGTGATCTCCACGTCCGGCGCCGCGGCCGCGAGGACGGCCGCGGCCTGGGCGCACCACGGGTGCTCGGAGGCCCAGTGGGCGACGTCGACGAGCGCGGGGGCGCCGGGTTCGGCGAGGTGGTCGGTGGCGGGGTGGTGGCGCAGGTCGGCGGTCACGTAGACGTCGACGCCGGCCGCGCGGGCCAGGTGGAGCATCGAGTCGCCCGCCCCGCCCGAGACGGCGACGCGCCGGATCTGCCGCTGCGGGTCGCCGCCGGCGCGTACGCCCCACGCGGTCGGTGGGAGGGCGTCGGCCACGCGGCGCGTGAAGGCGGCGAGGGTCTCGGGCTCGGGCAGCGTGCCGATGCGGCCGATGCCGACCGTCCCGTCCTCCTGGGGCGCGAGGGGCCGCTCGACGGTGACGCCCAGCGCCTCGGCCAGCGCGTCGGAGACGCCGGGGTTCGCCGCGTCGGCGTTGGTGTGGGCGCTGAACAAGGCGGTGCCGGCGCGGATGAGGCGGTGGACCGCCGAGCCCTTCGGCGCCGTGGTCGGCACGCCGTGCACCCCGCGCAGCAGCAGCGGGTGGTGGGTGACCAGCAGCTGCGCGCCCGTCGCGACCGCCTCGTCGATCACCTCGGGCAGCGGGTCGACGGCGACCAGCACCCTCGTGACGGGCTCGGCCGGATCGCCGACGGCGAGCCCCACCGCGTCCCAGTCCTGGGCCAGCGCCGGGGGGTACGCGGCCTCCAGCGCGGCGACGGCGTCGGCGACGGTGACCATGGACGTCCATTCTGCCCACCGCCGCCGTGGCGCCACGGTGCGGGCGTTCATCATGGTGGGCGTGCACGTCGTCTTCGTCTGCTCGGGCAACATCTGCCGCTCGCCGGTCGCCGAGAAGGTCTTCCGCGCCCGGTTGGCCGAGGCCGGGCTGGAGGACGCCGTCGAGGTCTCCAGTGCCGGGGTGGGGGCGTGGCACGCCGGCGAGCCGATGGACCGGCGCGCGGCGGCGACGCTGCGCGAGCGGGGCTACGACACCACCCACACCGCGCGCCGGATCGACGGCGAGCAGCTGGGCGCGGACCTGGTCGTGGCGGCGACGGAGGACCACGTCCGCGACCTCGTCGCCGCCGGTGCCGACCCCGAGCGCGTGGTGCTCCTCCGGGCGTTCGACCCCGCGGCGCCCGCCGGGGCCGAGGTCCCCGACCCGTACTACGGCGGCCCGGACGGCTTCGACGAGGTGATCGAGATGGTCGAGGCCGCGATGCCCGGGCTGGTCGACCGGGTCCGGCGGTGACGGTCGACGACCTGCTGGCCGCGAGCGGCCGCGGCGTCTCGATGACGATCCTCGACGACGGCACCGACGTCGTCGTCAAGGGCGGCGAGCCCTCGGCCGTCGCGGCCGAGGCGGCCGGGCTGCGCTGGCTCGCGGAACCGGGCGCGGTCCGCGTCCCCGAGGTGCTCGGCGAGGCCGAGGGCCGGATGGTGTCGACGCGGGTGCCGTCGGGCCGGGCGGACGCCGCCGCGGCCGAGCGGTTCGGGCGCGGGCTCGCCGCGATGCACGCCGCGGGGGCGCCCGCGTTCGGGTCCCCGCCGCCCGGCGGCCCGGTCGAGGCGTGGATCGGCGACGCGCGGATGGTCAACGCGACCGGCGAGCGCTGGCCGGCCTGGTACGCCGAGCACCGCGTCCTGCCCTACGCCCGGCGGGCCCGGGACCAGGGCACCTTCACCGCCGACGACGTGGCCCTGGTGGAGCGCGCCTGCGCCCGGTTCGACGCCGTCGCCGGCCCGGACGAGCCGCCGGCCCGCCTGCACGGCGACCTGTGGAGCGGCAACGTCCTGTGGTCCGGCGGCGAGGGCTGGGTGATCGACCCGGCTGCGCACGGCGGGCACCGCGAGACCGACCTGGCCATGCTCGCGCTCTTCGGCGCCCCACAACTGGACACGATCGTCGCCGCCTACGACGAGGCCGCACCGTTGGCCGACGGCCGGCGCGACCGCGTCGGGCTCCACCAGCTCTTCCCGCTGCTCGTGCACACCGTGCTGTTCGGGGGCGGCTACGGCGCGCGGGCGCTCACGGTGTGCGAGCGTCTCGCGACGTAACCTGGCGCCGTGCGGTTCCTGCTGCGGCCCGGGTGGATCGCGCTGACGCTCGCCGTCGTGGCCTTCGCGTTCGCGTGCGCCTACCTGCTCGCGCCCTGGCAGTTCCACCGCAGCGACGAGCGCGACGGCACCAACGCGGCGCTGCAACGGGCGGTGACGACGGCGCCGGTGCCGCGCGGCCGGCTGGTCCCGCCCGGCACCGAGCCGGCCGCCGACATCGCGTGGCGGCAGGTCACCGTCACCGGCACCTACCGGCCCGAGGGCGAGGTGCTCGTGCGGCTGCGCAGCATCGAGGGCTCCCCCGCCACCGAGGTCATGACCCCGCTCGCGACCACCACCGGGGAGACCGTGCTCGTCGACCGCGGCTACGTCCGCTCCGGCGACACCGGGGGGCTGCCGCCGATCGCGCCCGCCCCCGGCGGCACGGTGACGCTCACCGGCTACCAGCGCCTCGACGAGGGCGCGCCCGACCGGCCCGCCATCGTCGCCGACGGGCACCGACAGGTCTACGCGGCCGACGCCCCGACGATCGCCGCCGCCGGCGGGGTGGCCGTCAGCCCGGGCTACGTGCAACTGCTGCCGAACCAGCCGGGCGTGCTCACCGCCGTCCCGCTGCCCCCGCCGGACCCGAACCCGTCGTACTCCTACGCCTGGCAGTGGCTGATCTTCGGGCTGATGGCGATCGGGGCGTGGATCTACTTCGCGCGCCTGGAGTGGCGCCGCGCCCACGGCCTCGAGCCCCACCGCGAGCGCGACGACCAGGACCCCCGCGACGCCGCCGACGGCACCCCGTGGGACGCGCGCACCAGCACCGAGGCGAAGCTCGCCGATCGCTACGGGCGGCGCTGAGCGCTCGCCGCGAGCACCGCGAGGGACGCCGTCGCGAGCCCGACGGCGCGGGAGAGGCGCACGGCGCGGGGCAGGTCGGCGACGGTGGGCGCGCGGCCGTCGCCGAGGACGGGACGGTCCTGCACTCCGTACGGGTAGACGGTCCGCCCGCCGAGGCGCAGGCCCAGCGCGCCCGCGAAGGATGCCTCGACCGGCCCGGCGTTGGGGCTCGGGTGCGCGGGGGCGTCGCGACGCCAGGCCCGCCACGCCGCCGCGGGCCGGCCGCCGACCGCCGGCGCGCACAGCCCCGTGACCAGCACCGACACGCGCCCGGCCACCACGCCGGCCACGTCGTCGGCGCGGGCGGAGGCCCAGCCGAAGCGCTCGTGCCGCGGCGAGCGGTGGCCCACCATCGCGTCGAGGGTGTTCACCGCGCGGTGCCCGAGGAGCCCCGGCATCCCGGCCGCCGCGCCCCACACCAGCGGCGCGACCACCGCGTCGGCGGTGTTCTCGGCGACAGACTCCAGCGCTGCCCGCGCGAGCCCGTCGGCGTCGAGGGCGGACGGGTCGCGCCCGCAGAGGTGGGGCAGGCGCTCCCGCGCGGCGGCGACGTCGCCGGCGTCGAGCGAGGCGGCCATCGCCGCGCCCTCCCCCGCCAGCGACGTCCCGCCGAGGACGGTCCACGTGGCCAGCGCCGTCAGCACGGCGTGCGCCGCGGGGTGCCGGACGCGCTCGGCCGCGGCCCCCAGCACGACGGCTCCGCCGACCAGCACGGCGGCGTACGCGACGCCGGGCGCGCGACGGTCCGCCCACCAGCACCGTTCGAGCCACGCCGCGGCCGACCCGAACGCCGCCACGGGGTGGCCGCGGCGCGGGTCGCCGAGCAGGGCGTCGGCGAGCACCCCGAGCGCGAGCCCGGCCGCCCGCGAGCCGTTCCGGCGAGGGGCGCCCCTCGCCCGTCTACCCGAGCGAGGGTGCCCCTCGCTCGGGACAGGGCGTGGCGGCACGCCGCCGACGATCTCACTGCGGCGGCAGCACGTGCTCCCCGGACTTGTCGGTCGAGAGCGACAGCGAGGAGACGTAGCCGCCCTTCGGGCTGGCGAGCATGTCCGGACGCTCGAAGCGCTGCCCCGAGACCTGGTCGAGGTAGGGCGTCCCGGACGGGTTGCCGTCGTCGTCGAGGTAGGGCTCGTCGATGCCGTCGTCGGTGCGCCGCAGGTAGAAGCGCCCGCGGGTGAGGACGGCGATCAGCGGGGTCAGCACCACCGCGACGACGATCGCCACGAGCGTCGAGTACGACGACAGGAACTCCCCGAGCAGCCCGAAGTACGCCGCGATCGAGAGCAGCGACGCCGCGAGGAACGACACGACGCCGACGGGGTTCCAGGGGTGCAGCATCCCGCGGCGGAACTCCGGGCGCTTCGGCGACAGCTTCAGCAGGTACTTGTTGATCGCGATGTCGGTGGCGACGGTGACCACCCAGGCGATGGCGCAGTTCGAGTAGAAGCCCAGCAGGTTGTTGAGGAAGCTGAACATGTCCGCCTCCATGAGGATCAGCGCGATCCCCAGGTTGACGAACAGGAACGTGATCCGGCCCGGGTAGGTCTTCGTGACGCGGGTGAACGCGTTGGTCCAGGCCAGGGAGCCGGAGTACGCGTTCGTCACGTTGATCTTGACCTGGCTGAGCACCACGAGCAGCAGCGCGAGGGTCACCACGAGCCAGGTCGGGAAGAGCGCGCCGAGGGCGGCGTTGAACTGCTCGATCGGCTCGACGGCGGCCTCGGCGCCCACCCGGGCGAGGATGTACACGGCGAGGAAGACGCCGATGATCTGCTTGACCGCGCCGAAGAACACCCAGCCCGGCCCGCCGAGCACGACCGCGGTCCACCACTGGCGCGAGTTCTCGGCGGTCTTGGGCGGCATGAAGCGCAGGTAGTCGATCTGCTCGCCGATCTGCGCCATGAGCGCGAGCGCGACGCCCGCGCCGAGCATGATCGAGGCAGGGTTGACCGCCGCGCCGTCCGTGCCCGGGTGCGCGAGGAAGCGTCCGATCGACCCCGGGTCGGCGGCGACGAGGAACACCAGCGGCACCACGATGAGCACGACCCAGAGCGGGTTGGTCCAGGTCTGGAGCTTGGTCAGCGCCTTCATCCCGTAGATGACGAGCGGGATGATGATCAGTGTGGAGATCAGGTAGCCAAGCCACAGCGGGATCGACAGCGCGAACCGCAGCCCCTGGGCCATGATCGAGCCCTCGAGCGCGAAGAAGATGAAGGTGAAGCTCGCGAAGATCACCGCGGTGATCACCGAGCCGTAGTAGCCGAAGCCCGAGCCGCGCGTGATGAGGTCGAGGTCGAGGTTGTAGCGCGCGCCGTAGTAGGCCAGCGGGAAGGCGCTGACGAAGATGATCAGCGCCGCGACGCCGATGCCCCACAGCGCGTTGCCCGTCCCGTGCTGCAGGCCGATGCCGGCGCCGATCGAGAAGTCGGCCATGTAGGCCATGCCGCCCAGGGCCGACCCGCCGACGACGAACGGCGTCCAGCGCCGGTAGCTGCGGGGGGCGAACCGCAGCGTGTAGTCCTCGAGGCTCTCGCGGGTGGCGGTGTCCCCGGGTGGCGCGGCGGCGTTCGTCGCGGGCTCGGTGGTCAAGGCGGCTCCCGGGGCGTGGGGTGCGTGTGTGGTCGTCGGGAACGCTGCGGCATCGCTGTGACGTCGGTATGACGCGGCCGCTACGACACCGGGACGCGTGCTTGGGTGGTCGCCGTGCGATTCACCGAGGACCTGTGGGACGCCGGCGCCGACGTCTACGCGCGGATCCGCGAGCACCCGTTCCTGGCCGGGCTCGCCGACGGGACGCTGCCGCACGCGGCGTTCCGCCACTTCGTCGTGCAGGACGCCCACTACCTGCGCGGCTACGCCCGCGCGCTCGCCCTGCTGGGCGCCCGGGCGCCCGGCGAGGCCGAGACGGTGATGTTCGCCCAGCACGCGGCCGGCGCGATCGCCGCCGAGCAGGACATGCACGCCGGGCTGGCCGACGCCCTGGGGCTGAGCGCCGCCGAGGCCGCCGCCGTCCCCGTCGCCCCCACGACGACCGCGTACACCAGCTACCTGCTGGCCACCTGTCACGGCGGCTCGTTCGCCGAGGGCCTCGGCGCCGTCCTGCCGTGCTACTGGATCTACGCCGAGGTCGGCGAGGCCCTCGTCGCCGCGTCCTCCCCCGACCCCCTCTACGCCCGCTGGATCGCGATGTACGGCGGGGAGGAGTTCCGCGCGGTCGTCGACGCCGTCCTCGCCCTCACCGACCGCGTCGGACCGACCCTCTCCGAGCCCGAGCGCGAGCGGGTCCAGGAGCACTTCGTGACGACGTGCCGCTACGAGTGGATGTTCTGGGACGCCGCGTGGCGCCAGGAGACGTGGCCGGTCTGAGCTAGGACCCCGGGCGCCGCAGCACGAACCGCGTCTCGACGACGTGGTGCGCGGTGCCCATCGGCACGGGCGCCGGCTGCGGGCCCGCGAACCCGACGAGCTCCCAGCCCTGCTGCCCCAGCCGGTTGAGCTGCTCGGCGTACACCCGCGCCCACGCGACCCGGTAGGGGCGGAACTCCTCGAGGATCAGCTCGCCCGCCGGCCCGATCGCGTAGATCTGCCACTCGGCGGTCTCGCCCCGGTCGGCCCCCGCGTCCTCGGCACCGACCGCCGAGATCTCGAGCGTCGCGTACTCCCAGACCGGCACGTCCCGACCCTAGATCAGGACGCGCGCCGTCCGGTGCCGCGGCGGGCCCGTGAGGGCGCCAGGGCCGCCTGCCGCGCGGCCTCCGAGGACCGGGCCGTGCGCGCCGCGGCCGCCCGCGCCGCCCGGCCCGAGCGCCCGGCCG
>NZ_BAABHO010000020.1:0-100291 GCF_039542135.1 Actinomycetospora chlora | reverse complement strand
GCCCGGCCGGGCGCACCGCCCCGCGCTCCTCCGCCGGCCGGGCCGGGCGCGTGCCGGCGGGCCGCACCCGGGCGGGCGCGCCCGGCACCGGACCCGGCACCTCGACGTCGCAGCGGCTCGCGTCCAGGGACATGACGACCTCCTCGGCTCGCACACGCGTTCGATCGAACGCGTGTGCGATGTCTAGCACCGACCCCCGACAACGTCGACGGATCGCCCGGCGTGTCGTTCGAACACGTGTTTGATCCCGTCGCTCCGCGGCGCTAACTTCGCGCTCGAGGACCCCGCCACCCGCGGGGCGACCGCACGCCCGGCCCCGCCCGGGTCGGCGGACACGACGTGGGAAGGACACACGGCCATGGCACGCACGCCCCGGGGGCCCGACGGCCCCGACGAGTCCGGGGCCGGGCCCGAGGTGGCCCCGGAGACGGCCGCCGTCGTGCCGGCCCGGGTGCACGCCTTCCCGGAGCCGGCCGACGCCGACGCCTCCCCCGGTCTCACGCCCCGCCAGCGCAAGGTGCTCGAGGTCATCCGCGACCACGTCGAGCGCCACGGCTACCCGCCGAGCGTCCGCGAGATCGGCGACGCGGTCGGCCTGACGTCCACGTCGTCCGTCGCGCACCAGATGCGGACGCTGGAGAAGAAGGGCTACCTGCGCCGCGACCCCAACCGTCCGCGGGCGCTCGACGTGCGGCTGCCCGAGGAGCTCGAGGGCGCCGACACGGCCGACCACACCGAGGAGATCCGGGCCGACCGCCCCGCGCCGACGTTCGTGCCGGTGGTCGGCCGCATCGCCGCCGGTGGCCCGATCCTCGCCGAACAGGCCGTGGAGGACGTCTTCCCGCTGCCGCGCGAGCTCGTCGGCGAGGGGTCGCTGTTCCTCCTGCGCGTCGCCGGCGACTCCATGGTCGACGCCGCCATCACCGACGGCGACTGGGTGGTCGTGCGCCAGCAGCCCGTGGCCGACAACGGAGAGATCGTCGCGGCGATGATCGACGGCGAGGCGACGGTCAAGACCTTCAAGCGCCGGGACGGCCACGTGTGGCTGCTGCCGCACAACCCGGACTTCGAGCCGATCCCCGGCGACGAGGCGACGGTGCTCGGCAAGGTCGTGGCGGTGCTGCGGCGACTCTGAGGGCAGGCTCCGGGGCGCTCACGCCCGGGCGCCCACCGGCTCCTGCCACGGCGCGGGCCGCCGCACCACCACCGCGAGCACCCCGACGATCGCCGCCAGGAGCACCGGGGCGGGCAGCAGTGCCCGGGCAAGCCCGACGTGCAGCACGAGCAGCGCCCCGGCCAGCGCCCCGAGGAACATCGTCGCCACGGACAGCACCCGCCGGGTGACGACCACGCGGCCCGACGAGCGCACGTCCGCGGCGATCCCGGTGAGGGTCATGGTGAGGACGGTCGTGGTGAGGTCGGGCACCGCGAGGTGGCGGACCGCGGAGTTCTGCAGGCCGAGGGCGATGGCCGCCAGCGCGGCGACCGCCGAGGCGAGCCCGCTGCCCGGCGTGCCGCTCAGCCCGATGAGCAGGCCCACGGCCACGAGCAGCAGCACCGTCTCCACCAGCGCCGCGTCGCGCAGCAGGTGACCCCGGCGCCGGGCCCGGCGGGTGGCGAGCGAGCCCCCGGCCAGCGCCCCGACGAGGAACCCCCCGAGCGCGGCGAGCGACGCCGCGAGGGCGAAGCCGGGCGCCCCGGCCACCGCGAAGCCGAGGAAGACGACGTTGCCGGTCATGTTGGCGACGAAGACGCGGCCGAGGCCGAGGACGCTGACGGCGTCGACGAGTCCCGTGGCGGCGGTCATCACCAGCAGGAGGATCGGGAGCGGGCCGTGGACGGGCCCGGAGAACCACGCCCCGGTCCGGTCGCCGTGCGGTGCAGCGGTCACGGTCGCCCATTCTCGGGCGCGGTCGGGGTGCTGGGCATCCGTCGATCGACGTTGCTGCCAGCACCGGGCCGACATAGGGTCAGGTCATCTGATGACCTGAGGAGTAGGGAATGCGTCCGATACGACGGGGTGGCCTGGTGGATCAGGTGATCGACGTGCTCACCGCCTCGATCAGCAGTGGCGAGTGGCCGCCCGGGCACCGGCTCCCGGCCGTGACCGAGCTGGCCGTGGAGCTGGACGTCGGGCGGTCGACGGTGCGCGAGGCCGTGCAGGCGCTCGCCCACCGCGGCCTGCTCGAGGTCGCCCAGGGGCGGGGCACGTTCGTCGCCGACCCCGGCAGCGGCGCCTGGACCCTGCGGCTGCGGCGCAGCGAGGCGCTCGACGTCTACGAGGCCCGGCGCGGACCCGAGATCGAGGCCGCCCGCCTCGCCGCGCTCCGGCGCACCGACGACGACCTCGCGGCGATCGAGGCGGCGATCGCCGACCGGCGCGCCGCGCGCACCTGCGGGGCGATCGGCGAGTGGGCCTCGGCGGACCTCGCCCTGCACCGCGCGGTGGTCGCGGCGACCCAGAACCCCGTGCTCCTGCGCCTGTTCGACGCCCTCGCCGACGGCGTGCAGGACGTGTTCCACCACCAGAGCGCGGACCCCGGCAGCGGCGTCGACACCGCCGCCGACCACGACGCGCTCGTCGATGCGATCGCCCGCCGCGACCCCGAGGCCGCGGCGCGGGCGACCCGCTCCTACCTCGACGCCTGCGAGGGCGAGATCCGCTCGCTGCTCGCCGACGGCGCCGGGGACACGGCGTGAGCCGTCGGCGGGCCCTCGGCCTCGCCGTCGAGCACGGCGTCGACGACCTCTACCAGGGCTCGGTCCCGGCGCTGGTCCCCGCGCTCGTCGCGGTCCGGGGCTGGGACCTCACGCAGGCCGGCGGGCTCGTGCTCGCGGCGACCGTGCTGTCGTCGGTCGCACAGCCGCTGTTCGGCCTCCTCGCCGACCGTCGACGCTTCCCGCACCTGCGGGTCCTCGGGATGCTGGTCGCCGCGGCCGGAGTGGGCGCGGTCGGGCTGACCGGGTCCTACCTCGCCACGTGGTCGGCGGTCCTCCTCTCCGGCCTGGGCATCGCGGCCTACCACCCCGAGGCCGCCCGGGCGGTGCACGCCACCGGCACCGGCGACCGCGGGATGGGTTGGTTAACGGTCGGCGGGCTGGCCGGCTTCGCGGCCGGTCCGGCGGCCGTCGCCGTGGTGGTCGGCGGCCTGGGGCTCCCGGCGACGCCGTTGCTCGCGCTGCCCGCGGTCGCGGCCGCGGTGCTCGGGGTCCTCCCGCGCCGGCGTCCCGGTCCCGCCGTGGTGGCCGGCGCCGCGACCGTCGCGGCGGCGAGGCGCGACGACTGGCCGCGCTTCGCCTGGCTCACCGGCGTCGTGGTCGCCCGGTCGGTGGCGTTCTACGGCCTGTCCGCCTTCCTCGCCGTGCACCTGACCGTGCGCTTCGGGTTCGGCCCGGGGCTCGCCGCGGCGACGCTCGGCGTCTTCACGGGCGCGGGGGCGGTGGCCACGATCGCGAGCAGCGCCCTGACGCGGCAGTGGGGACGCACCGCGGTGCTGCGCGGGTCCTACGTCGTCGCGGTCCCCCTGCTCGGCGCCACGCTGCTCGCCCCCTCGCCGGTCCTCGCGCTCGCCGCGACCGCTCTGCTCGGCGCGGCACTCGGCGTCCCCGTGCCGGTGCACACGACGCTCGGCCAGGCCTACCTCCCGCGCCACCTGGGCCTCGCCGCGTCGGTGACGCTCGGGCTCGCGACCAGCGCGGGCGGGCTGGCGTCGCCGGTCCTCGGCGCCCTCGCCGACCACGAGGGCACGACCGTCGCCCTCGCCGTCCTCCTCGCGGGTCCGCTCATCTCGGCGCTGTGCACCCTGCGCCTCCGTGATCGGGACGGGGACCGGGGCGGAGCCGGCGAGCGAGCGGGGAGTTCGCGCGCGTAGAAGCAGCGAACCGCCCGATCGCTGCCCCTACCGGGACAGGCGGCGGCGCACGAGGGCCACGAGGCCGAGGAGCAGCCCGGCGGCCACACCCGTGGCCAGCACGACGCCGACGGTGGCGAGCGGCTCGGGCAGGCCGGCCGAGGCGGGCGGCGAGGCGACCGGCGAGGGGAACGCCGTCGGGGCGCCGTCGACCAGTGCCGTCGCGCCGGGGATCGCGTGCAGCGGCGCGGGCGGCTCGCCGCGCGGCGTCTCGCCGGTCGCGAGCAGCGTCCCGTCCGGGGCGAAGGCCAGCGCCTCGCCCTGCACCTCGCCGGGCAGCGGGACCCGCACGGGCGCGGCCCGCAGGGCGGTGACGACGTCCTCCGCGGTGGTGGTGCCGCCGGGCGCCGGGAAGAGCCAGGCGTCGGCGTACGTGCGCAGGGCGACGACCCGGCCGTCCGCGGAGATCGCGCCGCCGGTGTAGGTGCCCGACCCGAACGTCGTCAGCGCCTCCCCCGGCACGACGACCTCGCCCGCCCGCCGCAGGACGCCGTCGTCGCCGACGTAGACACCGCTGCGCCCGCCGAGGTCCTTGGTGACCACCACCGGACGCCCGTCCGCCGCGACCAGCAGCGACTCGGCGTCGTGGGGGCCGTCGGTGTAGGTGTAGCGCACGACCTGCTCGCCTCCGTCGGGCAGCAGGCGCAGCACGGCGACGGTCGCGCGCCGACGGTCGTTGTCGCCGGTGTCGGCGAGCCAGAGCGTCCCGTCGGGGGTGCGGGCGAGGTCCTCGACGTCGCGGCCGAGGTGGGGCACCTCGCGCTCGCCCACCACGGCGCAGCGGTCGTCGAGCCGGTAGACGGTGCTCGGGTTGCCGCTGTCGTTGACGACCTCGTACCCGTCGGCGTCGGCGACCAGCCCGGACGCCTCGGCGAGCCGGGGGTCGTCGAGCGTGCAGCGGACCGCCGGGTCGGCCCACGCGACCGCCGGGACGAGCAGGCCCGCCAGGACCAGCACGACGAGCAGGGAGCGCCTCAGGGCACGCGAGCCGGGTCGGTCGCCGCCGCGCGCAGCGACGCCGCGAGCTCCTCGGAGACCCGGGCGTGCAGCTCCGTGCCCTCGGCCGTGTGGCGCTCGGCGAGCACCTCGCCGTCGGCGTGCGCGCGGGCGACCAGCGCGCCCTCGGTGTAGGGCAGCAGCACCTCGAGCTCGACGTCCGGGTGCGGGAGGTCCTCGGCCAGCCGCGCGCGCAAGCGGTCGAGACCCTCGCCGGTCTGCGCGGACACGAACACCGCCCCGGGCAGTGCGCCGCGCAGCTCGGCGAGCGCCAGCGGCTCGGCCGCGTCCACCTTGTTGACGACGAGCAGCTCCGGCGGCACAGGGGTCTCCAGCCCGGCGAACACCTCGCGGACCGCCGCGATCTGGTCCTGCGCCGACGGGTCCGAACCGTCGACGACGTGGAGCACCAGGTCGGCGTCGCCGACCTCCTCCAGCGTCGAGCGGAACGCGTCGACCAGCTGGTGGGGCAGGTGGCGCACGAACCCGACGGTGTCGGTGAGGGTGACCTCGCGGCCGTCGGCGGTCTCCCACCGGCGCGTGGTCGGGTCGAGGGTCGCGAACAGCGCGTCCTGGACCAGCACACCCGCGTCGGTGATCGCGTTGAGCAGGCTGGACTTGCCGGCGTTGGTGTAGCCCGCGATGGCCACCGACGGCACGGCGCGGTTCTGGCGGCGCCCGCGCTTGGTCTCGCGGACCGTCGACATGCCCTCGATCTCGCGGCGCAGCTTGGCGATGCGGCGGTGGATGCGCCGCCGGTCGGTCTCGAGCTTGGTCTCGCCGGGACCGCGCGTGCCCACGCCACCGCCCCCCGCGCCGCCACCACCGCCGGCGCCGCCGCCCTGCCGGGACAGCGACTCGCCCCAGCCGCGCAGGCGGGGCAGGAAGTAGCGCAGCTGAGCGAGCTCCACCTGCGCCTTGCCCTCCCGGGAGCGGGCGTGCTGGGCGAAGATGTCGAGGATCAGGGCGGTCCGGTCGATGACCTTGACCTTGAGCTTCTCCTCGAGCTGGCGCAGCTGGCCGGGCGAGAGCTCGCCGTCGGCGATGACGGTGTCGGCGCCGGTGGCCTGCACCGTCTCGCGCAGCTCGGCGACCTTGCCCGACCCGACGAACGTGGCGGGGTCCGGGTTCTGGCGGCGCTGGACGAGGCCGTCGAGCACCTCCGAGCCGGCCGTCTCGGCGAGGCGCGCGAGCTCGACGAGCGAGGCGTCGGCCTCGCGGGCGGTGCCCGAGGTCCACACGCCGATGAGCACGACGCGCTCGAGGCGCAGCTGCCGGTACTCGACCTCGGTGACGTCGGTGAGCTCGGTGGACGAGCCGACCAGCCCGGGCACGCGCCGCAGGGAGGCGCGCTCCTCGAGGTCGAGGGCGCCGCCGGTGGGCTCACCGGGGTCGGCCACCTCGTCGAGACGGATGTCGCTGCTGCGGTCGCGACGGCCCGCGGGGCCGGGCTGGGTCGCCGACGGCGTCGACACGCGAGGGTCCTGCGCTGCGGGTTCTGTCATCTCACCGTCCATGGTTCCACGCGCGGCAAGGTGAAAACCACCTCAGTGTGTCGCGGGGACCGGCGCTCCCCAGGTGCCACGCGCGACGAGCTCGGCCGGCCCGGTCAGCGTGGTGGTGGCCCCGTCGACGGCGACGACGAGCGTGCCGCCGGGCGTGTGGACGGTGACCGCGCCGGTCCCGCGGCCCACGGCGTCGAGGGCGGCGACGGCCCCGGCGACCGTGCCGGTGCCGCACGAGCGGGTCTCGCCGGAGCCGCGTTCGTGCACGCGCAGGGTCACCGCGCCGTCGGCCAGCGGGGTCAGGACCTCGACGTTCACCCCGCGCGGGAAGAGCGTCGCGTCGTGCGCGGGCGGGCGGGCGAGGTCGAGCGCGTCGAGGCGCGGGGCGAGGTGGGCGGGGAGCACGCACGCCAGGTGCGGGTTGCCGACGTCGACGGCCACCCCGGTGAGCTCGAGCCCGTCCAGGCGGGTGGTCGAGGTCGGCCCGAGGATCGCCGGACCCATGTCCACGGTGACCGGGCCCTGGTGGTCGACCGTCACCCAGCGCGTGCCCGCCCGGGTGGCGACGGGGTGGGTGCCGGGGGCGACGAGTCCCGCGACCAGCAGGTGGCGGGCGAAGACCCGCACGCCGTTGCCGCACATCTCGGCGAGCGACCCGTCGGCGTTGCGGTAGTCCATGAACCAGGTGGCCGCGCCGGCGTCCACCCCGGCCGCGACGGCCACCGGCGCGTCGGTGCGCGCCACGCGCAGGACGCCGTCGGCCCCGATGCCGCGCCGGCGGTGGCACAGCGCCCGCACCAGCGCCCCGTCCCCGGCGTCGAGGTCGATCTCGCCGTCGGGGTCGGTGAGCACGACGAAGTCGTTCTCCGTGCCGTGACCCTTGACGAACTCCACGCGACCCAGCGTAGCGAGGGGCGCCAGGCCTGCCCTGAGTGCAGAAGTACGTGATCTGCAGAACAGCATGGTCAGCAAATATGCAGACAATGCAACTTGGGCGTACGGTCGGTGTGTGACCACGGGACTGCGGGAGCGCAAGAAGCTGCGGACGCGGCACGCGCTCGGCGCGGCCGCCCTCGAGCTGGCGGTCGAGCACGGGCTGGCCGACGTCACGGTCGAGCAGATCGCGGAGGCCGCCGACGTCTCGGCCCGGACCTTCTTCAACTACTTCTCCTCCAAGGAGGAGGCGGTCGTCGCCGCCGACGTCGAGCGCGCGCTGGTCATGGAGGAGCAGCTCGAGGCCCGGCCGGCCGACGAGCCGGTGCTCGCCTCGGTGCGCGCGGTGCTGCGGGAGATGGTCGGCGGTGCCGACGAGCGGTGGCGGGACGTCGTCCGCCAGGTGCGCCTGGTGCGCGCCAACCCCGCGCTCGTGCCCCACCAGCTGGCCGCCTACGCCACCATCGAGGGCCGTCTCGCCGCCGTCATCGCCCGGCGCACCGGCCTCGGCGAGCACGACCTCTACCCGGCGCTCACCGCCGCCGCCGTCATGTCCGCCACCCGCGCGGCGACCACGCGCTGGCTCGCCGCCGACGGCGAGGTGGACCTCGCTGCGTGCCTCGACGAGGCGCTGGACCTCCTCGCGACCGGGCTGGCGCACCCACCGTCGCGCGCCCCCTGACCCGCGCAGCCCACCGCCCCCACCCACCGCTCCCGCACGGAGAACCCCTGATGTCCGCACCCGCGACGTCCGCGCCCGCGACGACGTCCGCCGCCGGCGCCCTCCCCGGCACCCGTCACGTGCTGGTGGCGCTGTCGGGCCTGCTCATGGCCCTGTTCGTCGCCATCCTGTCCTCGACGATCGTGTCGAACGCGCTGCCGCGGATCCTCGCCGACCTCGGCGGCACCCAGGCGCAGTACACGTGGGTGGTCACCGCATCGCTGCTCGCGATGACGGCGTCCACCCCGATCTGGGGCAAGCTCGCCGACCTCTTCTCGAAGAAGCTGCTGGTGCAGCTCGCGATCACACTGTTCATCGTCGGCTCGATGCTCTGTGGCCTGACGACCGGCACCGGCGAGCTCATCGGCTTCCGCGTCGTCCAGGGCCTGGGCATGGGCGGGCTGATGGCGCTGGCCCAGGTCGTGATCGCCGCGATCATCCCGCCGCGTGAGCGGGGCCGGTACTCCGGCTACCTCGGCGCGATCATGGCCGTCGCGACGGTCGGCGGCCCGCTCATCGGCGGCGTCATCGTCGACACCATCGGCTGGCGCTGGTGCTTCTACGTCACCGTGCCGATCGCCGTCGTCGCCCTCGTCGTGCTGCAGCGCACCCTGACCGTGCCGACGGTCAAGCGCGAGGTGCACATCGACTACCTGGGCGCCGTGCTCATCGCCGCCGGCGTCTCGGCCCTGCTCATCTGGACCTCGCTCGCCGGCCACCAGTTCGCCTGGGGCTCGTGGGCCTCCGTGGCCTGGGTCGGCGGCGGCGTCCTCGCCCTGGTGCTGGCCGTGGTCGTCGAGTCGAGGGTGCGCGAGCCGATCGTCCCGCTGCACCTGTTCCGCAACCCCACCGTCGCGCTGGCCACCGTCGCCGGCCTCTTCGTCGGCGTCGCCATGTTCGGCTCGACGGTCTACCTCTCGCAGTTCTTCCAGCTCGCCCGCGGCGCGACGGCCACCGAGGCCGGCCTGCTGACGCTCCCGATGATCGCCGGGCTCTTCCTGTCGTCGACGATCGTCGGCCAGCTGATCTCCCGCTACGGCCGCTGGAAGCCCTACCTCGTCGGCGGCGGCGTGCTGCTCACGGCCGGGCTGCTGCTCGAGGGGCTGTTCGTCAGCGCCACGCTGCCCTACGGGCTGCTCGCGGTCTTCATGGCGATGGTCGGCGTCGGCGTCGGCGCCACGCAGCAGAACCTCGTGCTCGCGGTGCAGAACCAGGTCGCCCTGAGCGAGATGGGCGCGGCCAGCTCGACCGTCGCGTTCTTCCGCTCGCTCGGCGGTGCCGCCGGTGTCGCGGCGCTCGGCGCGCTGCTCAGCTCGCAGGTCACCAGCTCGATCAGCGACGGCCTCGCCCGGCTCGGCGTCCCCGCCTCGGCGACGGCGTCGTCGAGCGGCCAGATCCCGAACTTGGCCACGCTGCCCGCCCCGATCCGCACCGTCATCGAGAACGCCTACGGCGACGCCATCGGCCTGCTGTTCCTCGTGGCCGCGCCACTGGCGCTGATCGCGCTCATCGCGATCGTCCTCCTGCGGGAGGTCCCGCTGCGCTCGACGATCGACATCGAGGAGACGGGTGCGGGGACGCCGGAGGAGACCTCGGTGCCCGACACCAGGACGGGCCCGGTCACCACCCCCGTGCCGGTCAGCCGACCCCTGCTCTCGGGCACCGTCCGCCACGACGGCCGGCCGGCCGCAGGTGCCGTCCTGACCGTCGTCGACGCCGACGGGCGCCAGCTGGGCCGGTCGGTCGCCGACCGCGAGGGTCGGTACGCGGCCTACGGCTCGGCGCCGGGTCGCCCGCACCTGCTGGTCGTCCAGTGGCACGGCACGCCGCACGTCGAGGCCCTCGGCGGGGCCACCGGCCCGCAGCGTCGCGACATCGTGCTGACGTCGGACGCCGGCCCCGACACCGGCCCCGACTCCGGGCGCCACGCCCGTGTCGCGGCCCTCGACACGCCGACCGTGGCGCTGGGCGCGGAGCGGTAGCGCCGCCGGCGTCCCGACCGAGGGGCACCCTCGCTCGCCCAGACCGAGCGAGGGTGCCCCTCGCTCAGTTGCGCCAGGCGTCCAGCACCGTCGCCACCAGGTCCGGGGCGGCGGCATCGAGCCAGCGCACACGCCCGTCGCGGCGGAACCACGAGCGCTGGCGCCGCACCAGCCGCCGGGTGGCGACGACGGTGCGGCGCGCGGCCTCGTCGAGGTCGATCGCGCCGTCGAGGTGCTCGAGCACCTCGCGGTACCCGACCGCCCGGGACGCGGTGACCCCCTCGCGCAAGCCCTGCCCGGCGAGCCGGCGCACCTCGTCCACCAGTCCCGCGGCCAGCATCCCGTCCACCCGCGCCGCGATGCGCACGTCGAGCACCTCGGTGTCCCGGTCGAGGCCGACCAGCAGCGCGTCGTGCCGGGGGCGGCCCGGGCGGGGCAGGCTCGCGGCGAACGGGCGGCCGGTGAGCTCCACGACCTCCAGCGCCCGGACGATCCGCCGGCCGTTGCTCGCCAGGATGTCGCGGGCGGCGTCGGGGTCGCGCTCGCGCAGGCGGGCGTGCATCGCGGCCGGGCCCACCGCGGCGAGCTCGGCGTCCAGGCGGGCGCGCACGGCGGGGTCGGTGCCGGGGAACGCGAGGTCGTCGAGCACCGCCTGGACGTAGAGCCCCGACCCGCCGACCACCAGCGGCACCCGCCCCCGCGCGCGGATCGCGTCGACCGCGGCCCGGGCGTCGCGCTGGTAGGCCGCGACCGTCGCGGTCTCGGTGACGTCGAGGACGTCGAGCAGGTGGTGCGGCACCCCGCGCCGGGCCGCGACCGGCAGCTTCGCGGTGCCGACGTCCATGCCCCGGTACAGCTGCATCGCGTCGGCGTTGACGACCTCGCCGTCCACCGCAGTGGCGAGGTCGAGCGCGAGGTCGGACTTCCCGGTCGCGGTGGGGCCGACCAGCGCGATCGGGCGGGAGACGAAGCGGAGCGGAGCTCGACCGGACGGGCGGGTCACAGCGCGCTCAGCGCTCCCAGATCGCCACGTGGTACGCGACGCCGTAGGGCGCCGACGAGTGCTCGAGGCGGGCCGCGGAGGGGTGCGGCAGGGCACCCGCGAGCACCTGCCACGGCACCCGCCCGGCGACGAGCAGGGCGTCGGACAGCGCCGGGTCGAGGGCGTCGAGGGCGGCGGCGTCGCCGGCGCCGAGGGCGTCGGCGACCGCCCGGTCGTAGGCCGCGGCGCGCTCGTCGAACGCACCCGGGGCCCGCGCGGTGTGGGTGGCCGCGCCGTCGCCGAGCACCAGCAGCACGGCGTCGCCGTCGGCCGCCAGCTCCTCCCCCGTCCGGTGGGCCTCGCCGGGCGGGGTGTCGGTGGGCAGGACGTGGGCGTCGATGCGCACCCGCTCGCCGGCCGTCCCCGCCTGCGCGCGCAGCCAGCCGGCGACGAGCACCGGCAGCGGCAGCTCGGGGTCGGGGTCGGGGTCGACCTTCGCGCCGGCGGAGAGCCCCACCCGCACGTCGGCCCCGTACCCGGCGAACGTGCCGCGCGTGTCGGGACCGTGGCGCGAGGGGGTGGGCGCTGCGCCCACCGCGATCCACCGCTCGCCCGCGGCGGCGAGGCGCGCGGCGACGTCGCGGCACGCGGCCCGCAGGTCGGCCGTCTCCGCGGCGGCCGACCCGGCGAGCTCGGCCACGAGCAGGGGCGGGTGGGGCAGCACCGCCGCCGGGGAGATCACCTCCTCGAGGCTAACCGGGGGCCGCTCGAGCGGCACGGGGACCGGCTCGCCGGCGGTCCGGACCGGGGAAGGGAGTTCCTGCCCGGTGCCCGGACCTGCTTGAATGCCCGGACCGTAGGAGCGGGAGGTGTCGGGTCCGATGACCGACGAGCAGGCTGCGGGGGTCGCCGCCGACGCGCCCGGCAGCACGGCGACCCCGCTCGTGGCGGACCAGCACGCCCCGGCACCCGGCCCGGCCGGTGGTGCCGCGCCGACGTTCCCCGCGGTGACGTCCGCGGCGGCCGACCCGGGGCGCTGGGGCCGCGTCGACGACGACGGCACGGTCTGGTTGCGCACGGGTGACGGCGAGCGCGCGGTCGGCTCGTGGCAGGCCGGCGACGCCCAGGAGGGCCTCGCCCACTTCGCGCTGCGCTTCGACGACCTGCGCACCGAGGTCGACCTGCTCGTGCGGCGCCTCACCGGCGGGCGCGGCGACGCCCGCTCGACGCTGCGCAGCGCGACCACCCTGCGGGAGCGGCTCGCCGAGGCCGCCGTCGTCGGCGACGTCGTGGGGCTGGGCGCCCGGCTCGACGCCGTCGTGACCGCCGCGGAGGCCGCCGAGGAGGCCGAGCGGGCGGCGCGCGCCGGGGCCCGCGACGACGCGGTGGCCCGCAAGGAGGCGCTGATCGCCGAGGCCGAGGCCCTCGCCGAGGAGACCACGCGCTGGAAGCACGCGGGCGACCGGTTCCAGGCGATGATCGAGGAGTGGAAGGCGGTCAAGGGCGTCGACCGCAAGACCGACGACGCCCTGTGGAAGCGCTTCTCCCGCGCCCGCGAGACGTTCGCCCGCCGCCGCGGTGCGCACTTCGCCGAGCTCGACCGCGCGCGCACGGCGGCGAAGGCCCGCAAGGAGGAGCTGGTCGCCGAGGCCGAGGGGCTCGTCGAGTCCACCGACTGGGGCCCGACGGCCGGGCGCTACAAGGAGCTCATGGCCGATTGGAAGGCCGCCGGGCGCACCAGCAAGGACGCCGACGACGCCCTCTGGGCCCGGTTCCGCGGCGCGCAGGACACGTTCTTCGCCCGCCGCTCGGAGGCGTTCTCGGCCCGCGACGCCGAGTTCGCCGACAACGCCCGCGCCAAGGAGGAGCTGCTGGCCGAGGCCGGCCGCATCGACCTCGGCGACGTCGACGCCGCCCGTGCCGCCCTGCGCGACGTGCAGGAGCGGTGGGACGCGATCGGCAAGGTGCCGCGCGAGCGGGTGCGGGAGTTCGCCGGGCGCCTCAAGGAGGTCGAGGACCGCGTCCGCGCCGCCGTCGACCGGCGCTGGCAGGCCGTCGACCCCGAGACCGAGGCGCGCGTCGGGCAGTTCCGCAGCCGCGTCGAGCAGTACGAGGCGCAGGCGGCCAAGGCGTACGCCGCCGGCGACCACCGTCGCGCCCAGGAGGCCGAGCGCCAGGCGGCGCAGTGGCGCGAGTGGCTCGCGGCGGCGGAGGCGGCCCGCTAGCTAGCGCCGCGAGATCGCGTAGCCCGCCCAGCGGCCGGCCAGCACGATCATGGCCAGCAGGGCGAGGAAGAGCCCGGCGCCCGGCCCGTTGCCCGCGCTGGTGTTCTGCGACCACACCGCCCACAGCCCGGTGACCGACGTGATGGTGCAGCCGGCCGCGGTGACGAACACCGCTGGCCAGCGCCGCGTCGACAGGCACACCGCGCTGCCGATCACGCCGAACACGACCGCGAGGGTGCCGAACAGCCGCGGCAGGCCGGTGACCCCGGGCTCGCCGAGGACGACCTCCCAGCCCGAGGCGCCGAGCCCGGTCCACGGCAGGACCGCGGCGAGCAGCAGCACGAGCACGGCGATCGCGGCGACGAGGGCGCCGGGCCCGAGGTCGACGCGGGCGCCGGCGCGGGGGACGTCGGTGTCGGTGTCGGGGTGGGTGTCGGGGTCGGTCACGACGGGACCTCCTCCAGGACGGCCGAGCAGCCGGCCGTCGGTGCGGGGGGCGCGGCCGGCGGCCCGAGGGTCGGCAGGCCCAGTCCGGTGGTGCGCGGGGTGGTGGGGCGCTGCCCGGCCTCGTGGGCGTCGCCGGCGCGGGTGCGGCGGTGGGCGAGCACGTCACCGTCGGCGACGACGTGGTGCGGCGCGCCGTAGGTGGCGCGGACGGTGACGACGTCACCGGGACGGATGGTCTCCGCGACGCCGGCCGGCGTGAAGTGCACGAGCCGGCCGTCGCGGGCGCGCCCGCTCATCCGGCGGGTCGCCGTGTCCTTGCGACCCTCGCCGGTGGACACGACCAGCTCGAGCTCGCGCCCGACCTGCTCGCGGTTGCCCGCCAGGGAGATCTCCTCCTGGAGCGCGACGAGGCGGTCGTAGCGCTCCTGCACCACGGCCTTCGGCACCTGGTCGGGCAGCGTCGCCGCCGGCGTGCCGGGCCGTGGTGAGTACTGGAACGTGAACGCCTGCGAGAACCGGGAGGCCGCGACGACCCGCAGGGTCTCGGCGAAGTCCTCCTCGGTCTCGCCCGGGAAGCCGACGATGATGTCGGTGGTCAGCGCCGCCTCCGGCATCGCCGTGCGCACCTCGTCGACGATGTCGAGGTAGCGCTTCGCGCGGTAGGAGCGGCGCATGGCCCGCAGCACCCGGTCCGAGCCCGACTGCAACGGCATGTGCAGCTGCGGGCACACGTTCGGCGTCTCGGCCATCGCGGCGATGACGTCGGAGGTGAAGTCGCGCGGGTGCGGGCTCGTGAAGCGCACCCGCTCGAGGCCCTCGACGCGCCCGCAGGAGCGCAGCAGGTCGGCGAACGCGGTGCGCCCGCTCGCGCGGTCGTCGAACGAGACGCCGTATGCGTTGACGTTCTGCCCGAGCAGCGTCACCTCGAGCACGCCCTCGGCCACGAGGGCCTCGACCTCGGCGAGGATCTCGCCGGGCCGCCGGTCGACCTCCTTGCCGCGCAGCGAGGGGACGATGCAGAAGGTGCAGGTGTTGTTGCACCCGACCGAGATCGACACCCAGCCCGCGTAGGCGGAGTCGCGGCGCGCGGGCAGGTGCGACGGGAAGGTCTCGAGCGCCTCGAGGATCTCGACCTGGGCCTCGCCGTTGTGCCGGGCCCGGTCGAGCAGGGCCGGCAGCGAGCCGGTGTTGTGGGTGCCGAAGACGACGTCGACCCACGGCGCCCGGCGGACCACCGTCTCGCGGTCCTTCTGCGCGAGGCAGCCCCCGACGGCGATCTGCATCCCCGGCCGGCGGGCCTTCTCCGGCGCGAGGCGCCCGAGCTGGCCGTAGAGCTTGTTGTCGGCGTTCTCGCGCACCGCGCAGGTGTTGAACACCACGAGGTCGGCGCCGTCGGCGTCCTCGGTGTGGGCGTAGCCGGCCTCCTCGAGCACCCCGGCCAGGCGCTCGGAGTCGTGCACGTTCATCTGGCACCCGTGGGTGCGGATGTGGAAGGTCGCCGGCGACACAGCAGTCATCGCCGTCCAGGGTAGGCGCCCGCTACTTGCCCAGCTTCTCGGCGTCGAAGTCCTCGACCCGGCCCGTCGTCGCGCGGTTGATGCCCCACAGGATGACGCCGAGCAGCAGCAGGATGCCGGCGAACAGGTACTCCTTCGGCGGGCGGCCGGAGAAGGGGCTCGCGAGGAAGGCGCACAGCACCGCGGCGACGACCGGGATGGCGGTCGGGGCCCGGAAGTGCCGGTGACCGACCTCGTCGCGGCGCAGCACCAGCACCGCGATGTTGACCAGCGTGAACACAGCGAGCAGGAGCAGCGACGTCATGCTGCCGAGCTCGGAGATCTCCAGCAGCAGCACGAGCACCACGGCGAGGGCGCTGGTGACGACGATCGCGAACCACGGCGTGCGGCGGCCCGGGTGCACCTTCGCGAAGGCGTTCGGGATGATCCGCTCCTTGGCCATGCCGTAGAGCAGGCGGCTGGCCATCATCATGTTGATCAGCGCGGTGTTGGTGACCGCGAACAGCGTGATCGCCGCGAAGAGGATCGCCGGGAACGACGGCGACGCCGTCTGCACCACCCGCAGCAGCGCCCCGCTCTCGGCCGCGGCCAGCTCCTCGGTGGGCACCAGCGTCGAGGCCAGCAGGGCGACGACCAGGTAGATCGTCGCCGTGATGCCCATGGCCAGCAGCATCGCGCGCGGGAAGGTGCGCGGCGGGTCGACGGTCTCCTCGGCCATGTTCACCGAGTCCTCGAAGCCGACCATCGCGAAGAACGCGAGCGCGGTGGCCGACGAGATCGCGAGCAGGACGGCCGGCTCGGAGAAGATCGAGCTCTCGGGCGCCGACGTGGCGAACTCGGTGAGCCGCGACGCGTCACCGGCGCCGTTGATGACGGCCCACGCCCCCAGCACGATGACGATGAGCAGGCCGAGGATCTCGATGGTGGTGAGGACGACGTTGACCTTCACCGACTCGCCGACACCGCGAAAGTTGATGACCGCGAGCATCACGAGGAACGCCACGACCACCAGCGGCGTCACCCAGCTCGGCAGCTCGCCGACGATCGCCTCGAGGTTGCGCCCGCCGAAGGCCTGCGCGGCCGACGCCGCCGACGTGATGCCCGAGCACATGACCGTGAACGCCACGAGGAACGTGACGAACGGGCGCCGGAAGGCCAGCTGGGTGTAGAGCGCGGCCCCGGCCGCCCGCGGGTACTTGCCGACCAGCTCCAGGTAGCTGAACGCGGTCATGAAGGCGACCACGAACGCGAGCAGGAACGGCAGCCACAGCGCGCCGCCGACCCGCTCGGACACCGTGCCCGTGAGGGCGTAGATCGTGGTGCCCAGGATGTCGCCGATGATGAAGAAGACCAGCAGCTTCGGCCCGATCGCGCGCACGAGGCCCTGATCGGAGCCCTCGTCCCGGGCGGTGGCGGTGTCGTCGGTGGTCACGCACGGCATCCTGCCGGAATACGCGCCGTTCGCACCCCTTTCGCGTGAAGTATCCGTTTCGATCTGTCGGCGCCGCGCCGTACCGTCCGGCGCCGTGGAACCGGTGATCCGGGCGGCCCGCCCCGACGAGCTCGAGGACCTGCGCGCGCTGGAGGACGCCGCGGGCGCTGTCTTCCGCGACGTCGGGATGGACGCGATCGCCGACGACGCCCCGCCGCCAGTGGTGGTGCTGCAGGGGGCGCTCGACCACGGCGGGCTGTGGGTGGTCGACGACGGCGGCCGGGTCGTCGCCTACGCGATGGACGACGTCGTCGACGGGCTGGCACACCTCGAGCAGGTCTCGGTGCACCCGGACCGCGCTCGGCGCGGGCTGGGCGCGCGGCTGGTCGATGACCTCGTCGCCCGGGCCCGGGACGCCGGCCGGGACGCGGTCACGCTCACGACCTTCCGCGACGTCGCGTGGAACGCGCCGTACTACGCGCGTCTGGGCTTCCGGGCCCTCGCGGACGACGAGCTCGGTCCCGGCCTGCGGGCGATCCGCCGCGCCGAGAGCGCCCGCGGCCTCGACCGGTGGCCGCGCCTGGCGATGCGCCGGGACCTCGAGGGGGTCTGCCGCTCGGCAGACGTTCCCCGGGGCGGGCGTCCCTAGCGTCGGGCGCACCGCACCGACCCGAGGGGGACCCCATGACCAGCCCCACGACCAGCACGACCACCAGCACCGGCACCGAGCACCCGCACGTCACCGCCACGCGCACGGCGTTCCTCGCCGCGCAGCAGGGTGACGTCGGCCCGTTCGACGCGATGCTGCCCACCGACTTCGTCATGATCAACCACGACAACGGCGTGCCGGCCCACCTGCACGTCATCGACGGCAAGGACGCCTTCTTCGCCTTCTACGGGCAGTGGCTGACGTTCTTCGGCGGCACCTTCCGCCAGGACCTCGAGGCGATCTACGGCGACGACGAGCGCGTGGTCATGCTGGTCCACGAGACCGGCCGCGTCGGCGACGCCGTGTTCGACAACCTGGCCGTCTACCTCATCGCGATGCGCGACGGCCGGTGGGCGCAGCTGGACACGTTCGACCGCGACCGCGAGGCCAACGACCGCTTCTGGGCGGCCGTCGGCGGGCCGGAGGCGCTCGCCGCGATCGACTGAGAGCCGGTGGACCCGTGTCCCGAGGACACGGGTCCACCGCACGCACTAGGCCTGCGCACCGCCGCGCTGCTCGATGTGCCCGATGCTGTCGGCCGGCAGTGCCGAGCCGTTGTCCGGGCCGGGGTGGTCGAGCGAGCGGGCGCCCGTCGCGCCGCGCTGCTCCAGCTCCTGGCGCTTGAAGATCTTCTTACCGAGCCACACCAGTGGGTCGTACTTGCGGTCGACGACGCGCTCCTTCATGGGGATCAGCGCGTTGTCGGTGATCTTGATGTGCTCGGGGCAGACCTCGGTGCAGCACTTGGTGATGTTGCAGAACCCGAGGCCGTGGTCCTCCTGCGCGTCCTCCTTGCGGTTGCGCACGTCGAGCGGGTGCATGTCCAGCTCGGCGATCCGCATGAGGTAGCGCGGACCGGAGAACGGCTCCTTGTTCTCCTCGTGGTCACGCACCACGTGGCAGACGTTCTGGCACAGGTAGCACTCGATGCACTTGCGGAACTCCTGCGAGCGCTCGACGTCCGCCTGGGCCATCCGGTACTCGCCGGGCGCGAGGTCCTCGGGCGGCGCGAACGCCGGCACCTCGCGGGCCTTCTGGTAGTTGAAGTCGACGTCGGTGACGAGGTCGCGGATCACCGGGAACGTCCGGATCGGCGCGACGCTGATCTCCTCGTCCTCGGCGAAGGTCGACATCCGGGTCATGCACATCAGCCGCGGACGTCCGTTGATCTCCGCGCTGCACGACCCGCACTTGCCGGCCTTGCAGTTCCAGCGCACCGCCATGTCCCCGGCCTGCGTGGCCTGGAGCCGGTGCATGATGTCGAGGACGACCTCGCCCTCCTCGACGTCGACGCGGTAGTCGGCGAAGTCGCCGCCCTCGGCGTCGCCGCGCCAGACCTTGAAACGGCCCTGGTAGCCCATGCCTACGCTCCCCCTCCGGAGTGCTCGCTGCCCGGGTCGTCGGCGTTGACCTCGTCCTTGCGGACCGGGGCGTCGGACCGGTGACCGCCCAGCTCGTCACCGGTGTAGTACTTCTTGAGCTCGTCGAGCTCGAAGAGGTCGAACAGGTCCGAGCGCATGGCCGGCTGGCCCTGGTGCTCCAGCCGGACCTCCCCGTCGCGCAGGGAGAGCACCAGCAGCTCCTGGCGCCAGTTCTCGTCCATCGTCGGGTAGTCGTCGCGGGTGTGGCCGCCGCGGCTCTCCTGCCGCTCGAGGGCCGCCATCGCGATGCACTCGCTGACCATGAGCATGTTGCGCAGGTCGAGCGCGAGGTGCCAGCCCGGGTTGTAGGCCCGGCGCCCGTCGACCGCCACCCGCGGGATGCGGTCGCGCAGCTCGTGGAGCTTCTTGAGCGCCAGCTCCATCTCGTCGGCCTTGCGGATGATGCCGACGAGGTCGTTCATCGTCTGCTGCAGTTCCTGGTGCACCGTGTAGGCGTTCTCGCCGCCCGAGTTGTGGATCGGGCGCTCGACGTCCTCGCGGGCCGACGTCACCGACGCGTCGGACACCGTCGGGACGGCCTCCCCGAGCCCGTCGAGGTACGCGGCCGCGCCCGCACCGGCCCGGCAGCCGAACACCAGCAGGTCGGACAGCGAGTTGCCGCCGAGGCGGTTGCTGCCGTGCATCCCGCCCGCGACCTCGCCGGCCGCGAACAGGCCCGGCACCGCCGACACCGCGGTGTCCGGGTCGACCTCGACGCCGCCCATCACGTAGTGGCAGGTCGGGCCGACCTCCATCGGGCCCGCCGTGATGTCGACGTCGGCCAGCTCCTTGAACTGGTGGTACATCGACGGCAGCCGGCGGGTGATCTCCGCGGCCGGCATGCGGCTGGAGACGTCGAGGTAGACGCCGCCGGCCGGGGAGCCGCGGCCCTCCTTGACCTCGTTGTTGATCGCGCGGGCGACCTCGTCGCGCGGCAGCAGCTCCGGCGGACGCCGGTTGTTGTCGGCGTCGGTGTACCAGCGGTCGCCCTCGTCCTCGCTGGTGGCGTACTGCTCGCGGAACACCTCGGGGATGTAGTTGAACATGAAGCGCTCGCCCTCGGAGTTCTTGAGGACGCCGCCGTCACCCCGCACCGACTCGGTGACGAGGATGCCCTTGACGCTGGGCGGCCAGACCATCCCGGTGGGGTGGAACTGGACGAACTCCATGTTCAGCAGCTTCGCCCCGGCCCGCAGGGCCAGCGCGTGGCCGTCGCCGGTGTACTCCCACGAGTTGCTCGTGACCTTGAACGACTTGCCGACCCCGCCCGTCGCGAGCACGACCGCCGCCGAGTGGAAGCAGACGAGCTCGCCGGTGGGGCGCCGGTAGCCGAACGCGCCGGCGATCCGGTCGCCGTCCTTGAGCAGCTCGGTGATCGTGTACTCGTGGAAGACCGCGAGGTCGGACTCGTAGTCGCCGGTGCGGGCGAAGTCCTCCTGCTGCAGCGAGACGATCTTCTGCTGCAGCGTGCGGATCAGCTCGAGGCCCGTGCGGTCACCGACGTGGGCCAGGCGCGGGAACTGGTGACCACCGAAGTTGCGCTGGCTGATCTTGCCCTCGGGCGTGCGGTCGAACAGCGCGCCGTAGGTCTCGAGCTCCCAGACGCGCTGCGGGGCCTCCTTGGCGTGGAGCTCGGCCATCCGCCAGTTGTTGAGGAACTTGCCCCCGCGCATGGTGTCGCGGAAGTGGACCTCCCAGTTGTCGTTCGGGTTCGCGTTGCCCATCGACGCCGCGATCCCGCCCTCGGCCATGACCGTGTGGGCCTTGCCGAACAGCGACTTGCAGATGATGGCGACGCGTTTCCCGCGCATCCGGGCCTCGATCGCGGCCCGCAGCCCCGCCCCGCCGGCCCCGATGACGAGGACGTCGTAGGTGTGGTGGGTGACCGGGGCCTCGCCGGTCTCGGGGGCGCCGGCCGCCTCGAAGGCGGTGGCGGTGCCGGGGTCGATCGCGGTGTCCTTCGCGGGGTCCGTCATCAGTTCACGATCCGCAGGTCGGAGATGGTGCCGCTCGCGACGAGCATGACGTAGAGGTCGGTGAGGATCAGCGTCCCGATCGTCAGCCAGGCGAACAGCATGTGGCGGGTGTTGAGCTTCGAGATCGTCGTCCAGACCCGGTAGCGCACCGGGTGCTTGGAGAAGTGCTTGAGCCGGCCGCCCGTGACGTGGCGGCAGGAGTGGCACGACAGCGTGTAGAGCCAGAGCCCGATCACGTTGATCAGCAGGATGAGCGTCCCGAGCCCGAGCCCGAACGACGTCCGGCCGGTGGCCGGGTCGGTGCTCTGGAACGCCAGCACCATGTCGTAGGTGTTCAGGATCGAGATCACGAACGCGACGTAGAAGAAGTACCGGTGCGCGTTCTGCAGGATCAGCGGGAACCGCGTCTCGCCGGTGTACTTGGTGTGCGGCTCGGCCACCGCGCAGGCCGGCGGCGACGACCAGAAGGCCCGGTAGTACGACTTCCGGTAGTAGTAGCACGTGAGGCGGAAGCCGAGCAGGAACGGCAGCGACACCAGCGCGTAGGGCAGGAACCACGGCATCTCGCCGAACCACTGACCCAGGTGGCTCGCCTCGGGGATGCACGAGGCGCTCACGCACGGCGAGTAGAACGGCGAGAGGTAGTGGTACTCGGAGACGTAGTACGCCGAGCCCCACAGCGAGCGGATCGTCGCGTAGACGACGAACGTCGCGAGCCCCAGCGCGTTCGCCAGCGGCGGCAGCCACCAGCGGTCGGTGCGCAGGGTGCGCTGTCGGATGTCGGGTCGTCCCGGCGCCGGCGGCCGGTACGTCCCGGAGTCGTGTGTGGTGGTCACGCTGCTCCGGTCCTCGTCGTCAGTGACGCGCGTGCGCCGGCGGGTCGCGTCGCCGGCCGGTCGCGAGGACCGGCGGCGGCAGGGCGGGAGACCCGCGGACGCCACGCTCTGTGGTGCGCCGCACACTACGACGCGTCAAACACCGATGTCGCCCGGGTCACCCCGCTGCCATGGCGTGACGATGGCCACTCCGGTGATCGTCCGGCCGTGGCCGGCCGTCATCCTCCCTGGTCAGCGGCCTCGTCGGCGGCACTGCGCAGGGCGTCGAGCGCCTCCTCGCGCGAGGGCCCGCCGGAGGGGTCGGGAGCGTCCCGCCCGGAGAGCGCCTCGCGGACCACGGCGTAGGCGACGCCCGCGTCGTAGCCCTTGCGGGCGAGCATCCCGACGAGACGCCGGGAGGCCACCGTGTCGTCGTGGCGGGCCAGCGACGGCAGGCGGCGCTCGACGAGCTCGCGGGCCCGGGCCCGCTCGTCGTCGCGCCCGATCTCGTCGATCGCCGTCGTGGCCGTCTCGCGATCGACGCCCTTGCGGTGCAGCTCGCCGGCGAGCGCCCGCTTGCCCAGGCCCTGGTGGCGGTGCCGCGACGACACCCACTGCTCGGCGAACGCGGCGTCGTCGACCAGGCCCACCGCGTCGAGGCGGTCGAGCACGCGGCCCGCGACGTCGTCCTCGACGCCCCGGCGCGCGAGCCCGTCGGCGAGCTCGGCCCGCGAACGGGCACGGGTGGTGAGGAGGTTGAGGCAGATGGTGCGCGCCACCGACTCGGGGTCGGCGGGTGGGTCGTCGGCGCCGTCGGTGTCCGGTGGCTCCGGCGCGCGCCCCCGCGGCGTCCGGCGCCGCCCGACCCCCTCGCGGGCACCCATCGGGCTCAGAAGTCGACCGGGGCCGGCGCGGGCGCCTCGGCGTCGAGCTTCGGCCCGATGCCCAGCTTCTCCTTGATGCGCTTCTCGATCTCGTCGGCCACGTCGGGGTTGTCCCGGAGGAACTTGCGGGCGTTCTCCTTGCCCTGCCCCAGCTGATCGCCCTCGTAGGTGTACCAGGCGCCCGACTTGCGGACGATCGCCTGCTCGACACCCATGTCGATCAGCGAGCCCTCCTTGGAGATGCCGGCGCCGTAGATCATGTCGAACTCGGCCTGCTTGAACGGCGGGGCCACCTTGTTCTTCACGACCTTGACCCGCGTGCGGTTGCCGACCGCGTCGGCGCCGTCCTTGAGCGTCTCGATGCGGCGGATGTCGAGCCGGACCGAGGCGTAGAACTTCAGCGCCTTGCCACCCGTGGTGGTCTCGGGCGAGCCGAACATGACCCCGACCTTCTCGCGCAGCTGGTTGATGAAGATCGCCGTGGTGCCGGAGGCGTGGAGCGCGCCGGTGATCTTGCGCAGCGCCTGGCTCATGAGCCGGGCCTGCAGGCCGACGTGGCTGTCGCCCATGTCGCCCTCGATCTCGGCGCGCGGCACGAGGGCGGCCACCGAGTCGACCACGATGATGTCCAGCGCGTTCGAGCGGATCAGCATGTCCATGATCTCGAGCGCCTGCTCGCCGGTGTCCGGCTGCGAGACCAGCAGCGCGTCGGTGTCGACGCCCAGGGCCTTCGCGTACTCCGGGTCGAGCGCGTGCTCGGCGTCGATGAACGCCGCGATGCCACCCTGGGCCTGGGCGTTGGCGACCGCGTGCAGCGTCACGGTCGTCTTGCCCGAGGACTCCGGGCCGTAGATCTCCACCACGCGCCCGCGGGGCAGCCCGCCGACGCCGAGCGCCACGTCGAGCGCGATCGAGCCGGTGGGGATGACGTTGACCGGCGCCCGGCCGTCGTCGCCCAGCCGCATGATCGAGCCCTTGCCGAACTGCTTGTCGATCTGGGCGAGCGCGAGCTCGAGCGCCTTGTCGCGATCCGGTGCCTGTGCCATGGGGATGTCACCTTGCTCGATGGTGGGGTGTCGGGGTCCGACTCTCGGACGTCGACGCTAGGCGGGAGGTCCGACACCGCGGTACGGGAGTCGGTCGCCCTGGGGACGGACGGAACGGTTGTGGACGGACGGTGGCGACGCCGGCGACGTCCCACGGCCGTACGGAGCAGGGTAGACGAACACGTGTTCGATCCGGGACCCCCGTCGGGTCCGGGCGTGTCGCGACGGAACCGGGCTCACCGGCGCTCGGCCGGCACCTCGAACTCGGCGCAGACCACCCGCCAGACGTCCCGCGGCTCGTCGCCGTCCTCGAGGGCCTGCTCCACGGTGCGCCCGCCGAGCGCGCCGAAGACGTGGTCGCGGGAGATCGACCCGGCCCGCACCGCCCCGAACTCGTCGTCCATGAGCTGCCGGAAGTGAGTCAGCCGCACGGCCCCCACGATAGGACCGGCAGGCCCGGGCCGGCCGGGCGGCCGGGGCCGTAGCCTCGGGGACGTGGACGGTGCGCTGGGCGCGGCCGGGGGCACGATCGGCACGGTCGTGGCCCTCATCAGCATGCTCGCGGCGCTGGTGGTGCTGCTGCGCTGGTGGTTCCAGAACCGCAAGAGGTGATCACCACCCCAGGAGCCCCGCCAGGCCCTTGCCCGTGAGGTAGATGCCGACCAGGCCGACCACGACCGCGATGAGCACCTTCGAGTTCCGCCGGCCCCACGCGTGCGCCCCCTGCACGGTCTCCAGCGTGCGGTCGGGGCGCGTCACGACGAGGAGCAGGGCGGCGAGCGGCACCGCGAAGCGGAGCAGGGTGTACGCGGCGACCTGCACGATCCCGTCGACCGCGCTCGGTTGGGTCTGGAGGATCGCGACGAGGGCGGCGAGGTAGTAGAGCCCCGGCAGGTTGGTGACGACCCCGGCGGCGGCCACCACCCGGGCCGTCGGGGGCCGCAGGCGCCGGTCGAGCGCCTCGGGCAGGACCGAGCTGCGCGTGCGGGGCTTCTCCGGGCGGCGGCGTCGCGGCTCCCGGCCCGCCAGCCGCAGCGCCGACCACACCATCGCGAGGACCCCGAGCACGAGGTCGACGATGAGCCGCCCGGTGGTCGCCTCGGTGGACGGCGCCCCGGTGTGCAGCCAGGTGACGACGACGATCCCGACGCCGAGGGTCACCGTGATCCCGGCGGCGAGGTAGGCGACGAGCAGCGGGCGGGGCCGTTCGGAGAGCAGGAGGGTGTAGACGATCGCGAGCTGCACGCCCCGCACCGCGCTGAGCAGGCCCAGGGCGAGGGCCTCGGGGCTCACCGCTCGTCCTCGGGCACCGGGCCCAGCCGCAGCGCGACGAGCGCGTCCCCGGCGAAGGCGGCGGTGAGCTCGCCGGCGGTGCCGCGGACGGTGACGCGCCAGGTCGCCTCGTCGCCGACCATCTCCTTGCGCGTGACGTCCCGGACGACCTCGCGCGCCAGGAACGCCGCCGCGTCGCCGGCGGGGCCGACGAACGGGGCGTCGACCTCGAGCGCCACGCCCTCGAGCAGCGGCCGGAGGGCGTCGGGACCGGTCTCCCAGGCCCGTTCGAACGCCCAGGCCGTGAGGAAGACGTCGGCCTGCGCGCGTCCCCGCCGCCGCAGGTCGCGCAGGAACGCCGGGTCGCGGTTGACCTTGGAGGCCGCGCCGAGCAGGCCCGACGCCGGGATGCGCGTGAGCTCGAGGACGCGGACGGCGACCTGGCGGTAGCCCGACTCCGGGACCAGCGTGCCCGCGGCGAGGAGCCGGTCGATCCGCTCGATCGACGCGAGCTCCTGGTAGAGCGACAGGTTGCCGGCGAGCTCGTTGCGACGGTCGGCGATGTCGAGGGTGGTGCGGGGCTCGTCGTCGCGCCGGGTCGGGTTGATCTGCACGACCCAGAGCTCGTCGGGGTCGTCGTCGAGCAGCGGGGCGACCGGCGGGTTCTGGGAGAACAGGCCGTCCCAGTAGGCGCCGCCGTCGAGGTGGACCGCCCGGAACAGCGTCGGGATCGCGGCCGACGCGAGCACGGTGTCGGCGGTGATCCGGTCGCGGCGGCTGTCGAACGCCCGGAACGCCCCGCTGCGCACGTCGACGGCACCGAGCACCAGCCGCGGGTGGCGGGCGTCGGTGTCGACGGTGATCGCGTCGAGGTCCACGTGGCGGGCCAGCAGCCGGCGGAACTCCGCGCGGCCGTCGAGCGGCGGCGGCACGAGGTAGGGGTTGAGCGGCGGGGCCAGGCCGAGGCTCTGCGCGACGCCCGCCCCGACGACGACGGCGTTGCCGACGCGCTCGAGCGGCCCGCTCGCGGCGTTGTCGTCCCAGAAGGAGCCGAGCGCGGCGGGGAGCCGGTCGAGCCGGCCGTCGCGCAGCGCCGTCCACGTCAGCAGCGCGTTGATCGCGCCGCCGGAGGTCCCGCTGACCGCCACGACCTCGTGGCCGTCGAACGCGGCGCGCTCGACCCACCGGGCCACCACGCCGGCCGTGAAGGCCGTGTGGCTGCCGCCGCCCTGGAAGGCGAGCGCGATCCGCATCGGGCCACGCTAGTGATCTGCGAGGACCACCGGGAAGCGTTCGCCGCGTCGTTGTCGGGGGTCGGGGGCACCCTGGTCTCCGTGCCCCCGTCCGATGGTCCGGCTCCGCTGCGCTCCGCGTCCGTGCTCGACCGCTTCTCCCCCGCGACGCGCGACTGGTTCACCGGCGCGTTCGAGGGGGCCACGCCGGCGCAGGCCGGCGCCTGGGAGGCGATCGCCGAGGGGCAGCACGCGCTGGTCGTGGCGCCCACCGGGTCGGGCAAGACGCTCGCGGCCTTCCTCTGGGCGCTCGACAAGCTGGCCACCACCCCGCCGCCCCAGGAGGCGACGCGCCGCTGCCGGGTCCTCTACGTCTCGCCGATGAAGGCCCTGACGATCGACGTCCAGCGCAACCTGCGCTCCCCGCTCGCCGGGCTGGGCCAGGCCGCCCAGCGCCTCGGCCTGCCGCGGCCGGACGTGACGGTCGGGTCGCGCACCGGCGACACCCCGGCCGACGAGCGCCGCAGCTTCAACCGCACGCCGCCGGACATCCTCGTCACCACGCCGGAGTCGCTCTTCCTGCTGCTCACCTCGGCGGCGCGCGAGTCGCTGCGCGGCATCGACACGGTGATCGTCGACGAGGTCCACGCCGTCCTCGCGTCGAAGCGCGGGGCCCACCTCGCGCTGAGCCTCGAGCGGCTCGACGCCCTGCTCGACGCGCCGGCCCAGCGCATCGGGCTCTCGGCGACGGTGCGGCCGATCGACGAGGTGTCGGCGTTCCTCGGCGGCGGGCGGCCGGTGCGCGTGGTCGCGCCCGGGACGGCGAAGACGGTGGCGGTCCGCGTCGAGGTCCCGGTCGAGGACATGTCGGCCCTCGACGGCGGCGACAACCAGAGCGGGCCGGGCGTCGAGGAGGAGGTCGAGGGCTCGGCGGCGGGCGCGGCGCAGCGCGCGTCGATCTGGCCCGCGGTGCAGGAGCGCGTGCTCGACCTCGTCGAGGCCCACCGCTCGACCATCGTGTTCGCCAACTCGCGCCGGCTCGCCGAGCGGCTCACCGCTCGGATCAACGAGCTGGCCACCGAGCGGGCCCACGCCGCGGCGGCCGAGCGCCCGCCGGTGGAGCTGGACGACGAGGCCGACGAGCTCGCCCCGGTGATCGGTCCGTTCCCGGCGGAGGCGGTCGGGCAGTCCGGGGTGGCCGAGCCGGCCGAGGTGATCGTCGCGCGGGCCCACCACGGGTCGATGAGCCGCACCCAGCGCACGCTGGTCGAGGAGGCGCTGAAGTCCGGGCAGCTGCCGTGCGTGGTGGCCACCTCGAGCCTCGAGCTCGGCATCGACATGGGCGCGGTCGACCTCGTGGTGCAGGTCGAGGCGCCGCCGTCGGTGGCCAGCGGGCTGCAGCGCGTCGGCCGCGCGGGCCACCAGGTGGGCGCCGTGTCCGAGGGCGTGGTGTTCCCGAAGTACCGGGGCGACCTCGTGTCCTGCGCCGTCGTCGCCGAGCGCATGGCGAACGGCGCCATCGAGGCGATGCACTACCCGCGGAACCCCCTCGACGTGCTCGCCCAGCACATCGTGGCCATGACGGCGATGGAGCCGTGGTCGCTCGACGACCTCACCGTGCTCGTGCGCCGCGCCGCGCCGTTCGCGGGCCTGCCGGACTCCGCGCTGGGGGCGGTGCTCGACATGCTCGCCGGGCGCTACCCCAGCGACGACTTCGGCGAGCTGCGGCCCCGCATCACGTGGGACCGCGTCACCGACCAGCTGGCCGGCCGCCCCGGCGCCCAGCGCCTCGCGGTCACCAGCGGCGGCACGATCCCGGACCGCGGGCTCTACACGGTGACGACCCCGGGGTCCGGGGAGAACGGCACCGGTGGCTCGCGGGTCGGCGAGCTCGACGAGGAGATGGTCTACGAGTCGCGCGTCGGCGACACGTTCCTGCTCGGCTCCACCAGCTGGCGGGTCCTCGACATCACCCGCGACCGGGTGATCGCGGAGCCCGCGCCGGGCGTCCCGGCGCGGATGCCGTTCTGGAAGGGCGACGCCCCCGGGCGTCCCCTCGAGCTGGGGCGGGCGCTCGGCGCCTTCGTCCGTGAGGTGGCGGCGGCCGACGACGAGGCCGCCACCGCCCGCGCCCGCGCGGCCGGGCTCGACGACTGGGCGACGGCCAACCTGCTGGCCTACCTGCGCGAGCAGAAGGAGGCGACGCGCCACGTCCCGAGCGACCGCTCGATCGTCGTCGAGCGCTTCCGCGACGAGCTGGGCGACTGGCGCCTGGTCGTGCACTCCCCCTTCGGCGCCCAGGTCAACGCGCCGTGGGCGCTGGCCATCGCCGCGCGGTTCCGCGAGACGCGGGGCCTGGAGGTGTCGGCGGCGAGTGCCGACGACGGCATCGTGCTGCGCCTGCCCGACGCCCTCGACGACGCGGGCGAGGAGATCATGCCCAGCGCCGAGGACGTCCTGCTCGACCCGGACGAGGTCGAGCAGCTGGTCACCGCGGAGGTGAGCAACTCGGCGCTGTTCGCCGCCCGCTTCCGCGAGTGCGCGGCCCGTTCGCTGCTGCTCCCCCGGCGCGACCCGACCCGGCGGACGCCGTTGTGGCAGCAGCGCCAGCGCGCGGCCCAGCTGCTCTCGGTCGCGAGCCGTTTCGAGCAGTTCCCGGTGGTGCTGGAGACGATGCGGGAGGTGCTGCAGGACGTCTACGACGTCCCCGGGCTCGCCGAGCTGATGCGCGACGTGCGGTCGCGGGCGGTGCAGGTGGTCGACGTGGCCACCACGAGCGCGTCACCGTTCGCCCGCACGCTGATGTTCGGCTACGTCGGGATGTTCCTCTACGAGCTCGACGCGCCGCTGGCCGAGCGCCGGGCCGCGGCGCTGTCGCTCGACTCGACGCTGCTCGCCGAGCTGCTCGGGTCGGAGGCCATCCGCGAGCTGCTCGACGCCGAGGTGCTCGCCGAGATCGAGGGCCAGCTGCAGCGCACCGACCCCGAGCGCCACGTGCGCGACGCCGAGGGCACCGCCGACCTGCTGCGCTTCGTCGGCGACCTCACCACCGCCGAGGCCGCGGCCCGCGGCGTGCGGGAGGAGTGGCTCACCGAGCTGGAGGGCGCGCGGCGTGCCATCCGCGTGCGCGTCGCGGGTGAGGAGCGCTGGATCGCGATCGAGGACGCCGGCCGGTTCCGCGACGCCCTGGGCGCCGGCCTGCCCGTCGGCGTGCCCGAGGCGTTCACCGAGCCGGTCGCCGACCCCCTCGGCGACCTCCTCGCCCGCTTCGCCCGCACCCGCGGCCCGTTCCCGCTCGCCGCGCCGGCCCACCGGTTCGGGCTCGGCACGGCGGTGGTGGGCGGTGTCGTCGACCGCCTCGTGTCGTCCGGGCGGCTGGTGCGCGGCGAGCTGCGCCCGGAGGGGTCGCCGCCGCTGCCCAGCGTGCCGGCCGACCTCGTCGGTACCGGGCCGGACGTCTGCGACGCCGAGGTGCTGCGGCGCCTGCGGCGCGGGTCGCTCGCGCGGCTGCGCGCGGAGGTCGAGCCCGTCGAGCCCGCGGCGCTGGGCCGGTTCCTGCCGTCGTGGCACGGCATCGGCGGCCGGGTCCGCCGGGCGCCCGGCCCGGACGACGTGCTCGGCGTGGTCGAGCAGCTCGCCGGTGCGCCGATCCCCGCCAGCGCGATGGAGAGCCTCGTGCTCCCCGCGCGCCTGCCGGGCTACTCCCCCGCGCTGCTCGACGAGCTGACCAGCGCCGGCGAGGTGACGTGGACCGGCTGCGGCACGCTCGCCGGCGGCGACGGGTGGCTGGCCGTCGCGCCGACCGACCTCGCCGAGCTCCTGCTGCCCGACCCCGAGACCGGACTCGCCGACACCCCGCTGCACCGGGCGCTCCTGGGGGCCCTCGAGGCGGGCGGGGCGCTGTTCTTCCGCCAGCTCACCGAGCGCGCGCACGCCGGGCTGCGGGAGGACGGGGAGACGGCGGGCTCCCTGCCCGACGACGCGACGGTCGTCGCCGCCCTGTGGGACCTCGTGTGGGCGGGCCTGGCCACCAACGACACGCTCGCCCCGGTCCGGGCCCTGGTCTCGGGCGGCGGGTCGCGCGGGTCCGGCGGCTCGCGGGGCGGGGCCCACCGGCAGCGGCGCGCCCCGGCCCGGGGCCGCTACGCCCGGCTCGGGCGGGCGCCGATGCCCTCGCGCACCGGCCCGCCGACGGCGGCCGGGAGCTGGTCGGCGGTGCCCGGCCGCGAGGCCGACCCGACGCGGCGGGCGCAGGCGCGCACCGAGGCGTTCCTCGAGCGCCACGGCGTGCTCACCCGCGGCGCGCTCGACTCCGAGCGCACCACCGGCGGCTTCGCCGGCATCTACCCGGTGCTGCGGGCGATGGAGGAGTCGGGGAGGGCCCGCCGCGGCTACGTCATCGAGGGGCTCGGCGCCGCCCAGTTCGCCGTCCCGGGCGCCATCGACCGGCTGCGCGCCGAGTCCCGCGACGAGGCGGGCTCCGGGCCGGGCTCGTCGCTCGTCCTCGCGGCCACCGACCCGGCGCAGCCGTGGGGGGCGGCGCTGGAGTGGCCGAAGACCGTCGGTAGCCAGGAGGGGGGCAGCAGTTCGCACCGGCCGGGGCGCAAGGCCGGCGCGCTGGTCGTCCTCACCGACGGCGAGCCCGCGATCTACGTCGAGCGCGGCGGCAAGTCGCTGCTGAGCTTCACCACCGACCACGACACCCTCGCCGCCGCGGCCTCCGCGCTGGCCACCGCGGTGCGCGAGGGCTGGCTGGGGAGCATCGCGGTGGAGAAGGCCGACGGGTCCGGCTCGCTCGACGGCGTGCTGGCCGAGGTGCTCACCGACGCCGGGTTCCGGCACAGCCCGAAGGGGCTGCGTCTGCGGGCCTGAGCCGCGCGCGGGCCCTGGGCGCGCGGTCCGGCGGCGACCACGGCAGGCTGGACGTCGCACCGCCCCGGCCGAGCAGCCGACCGACGAGGGAGAGCGATGGCGCTGGCGTGCCCGACGTGCGAGGAGTCCGCGGCCGAGTACCTCGGGATGGCCGACGACGGACGCAACATGATGCGCTGCACGGCCTGCGGCCACGAGTGGGTGCTGGGCGCCAAGCCGGTGTCGCCGCGCGCGGTCAGCCAGACGACGCGGTCGCGCAGCACGACGACCCGGACGGCGAGCCGCAGCTCGGCCGGCACCCGGACGGCGTCGCCGCGGACGACCGGTTCCGGTCCGGCCCCGCGAGCCGCGCGCGAGCGCCGGCCGGTCGAGGACGTCGAGACGGCGCGGCGCCGGTTCCCCACCGTCGACGCGGTATCCCGGGAGCGCCGGACCCGGGTGGAGCGGCTGCGCGGGGACTTCCTCGCCGAGGTCGAGCTGACCGACGACGAGGCCGGGCGCTACCGCGACGTCTACCGGCAGGCGTTCAGCGCCGAGTACCTCCCGATGACCACGCCGAACGCGCTCAAGGACTTCGCCACCAACAGCGTCGTGGCCCGGGCCGGCAACCTCAGCCGGTTCAACGAGGAGTGGCGGTCGCTCGGCAGCCAGCGCGCGGCCGAGGCGTTCCGCGGCGTCATCGAGCACCTCCTGCGCGGGGAGGACCCGCCGGCGCCCGAGGACCGGCTGACCGAGTTGATCACCTCCGAGGACCCGCCCGCCATGCCCGGGTTCCGCGAGTCGATGCTCACGCGCGTGCTGTGCGTCGCCGAGCCGGAGCGCTTCCTGCCCGTCCTCGTCTACACCAGCTCGTCGGACGGCAAGCGCGAGATCGCGCGCAAGGTCTTCGGGCTGGAGCTGCCGGCCCCGGAGGCCGGCTCCCAGACGATCGGGCGGCTCGCCTACTGGAGCAACGACCTGCTCGTCGAGCTCGTCGGGCACCTCTTCGGCGACCTCGAGCACGCCCGCCAGTTCCTCTGGTGGGCCAAGGACCACCCCGCCCTGCGCTGACGCCGGGCCGTCAGGACCCGAGCCAGCCGAGGCGGGTCGAGAGGTCCTCGGCCGCCGTGCGCAGGTCCGGGACGATCGCGCGGGCGCGCCGCCGCGGCAGCCGGTAGGCCGGCCCGGCGGCGCTCAGCGCGGCGACGACGTCGCCCCCGGCGCCCCACACCGGCACGGCGACGGCGTGGAGGCCGACCTCGAGCTCCTCGAACGAGCGGGCGTGCCCCTCGTCGACGACGCGGGCCAGCTCGGTGCGCAGCTCGGCCGCCTCGGTGATGGTGGCGTCGGTGAAGCGCGGCAACCGGCGGCGCAGGAAGGTCCGCCGCTCGGCCTCGCCCATGTACGCGAGCAGCACCTTGCCCGCCGAGGTCGCGTGCAGCGGGGTGCGGCGCCCCACCCAGTTCTGGGTCGTCACCGAGGCCGAGCCGAACTCCTGGGCGACGTTGATCGCCGCCTCGCCGTCGTGGATGGCGAGGTTGACCGTCTCGCCGACGACCTCGGCGAGCTGCTGGCACGTCGGCTGGCCCAGCCGCGCGATGTCCATGCGTCCGGTGGCCGACGCCGCGAGGCGCACCACGCCGAAGCCGAGCGCCACCCGGCCGCGGTCACCGAGCTGCTCGAGCATCCCGCGCCGGGCGAGCGCCGCGACGAGGCGGGAGGCCGTGGACTTGTGCACCCCGAGCTCCGCGGCCAGCTCCGTGATGCCGATCTCCCCGCGGGCCGCGACCACCTCGAGCGCCGTCACCGCGCGGTCCACCGACCGGACGAGCGAGGGCTCGGACCGCTCCCGGCCGGAGCCGTCGGAGCGGGCGTCGTCGCTCTCGGTGCGCGCCATCGCGGACCATCCTCTCCGAGCGGGCGGGGCCGACCGGGGGGCGGGTCCGGCGGGGTCGGGACGTCGCCGCCGCAGGGGTGCGGGCGTGGGGTCGTTTCGTGATCGGGACAAGGTTGCGGGTGACGCAACCCTACCCGTCTCAGCGCGTCTGCCGCTGCTCGCGGGACGGTACGCCGTTCGGCCCACCGAGATCGACCGCGTAGGTGCCGACGCCGACGGCGAGCGCGTCAAGCATCCGGTCGAGCGCCGGGCGGTCGATGTTGGCGACGGTGTCGCAGGCCTGGTGGTAGCACCGGTCGAACGGCGCGCCGGCCTGACCGCCCCACCGCGCGGCGTCCTCCGGGGTCTTGATCTCTTCGGCGCCCGTGAACAGCCCACCGGCGGGGATGCCGGCCTCGATGAACGCGCCGTAGTCCGACCGCCCGTCGAAGTCGGTGCCCTGCGGCGGCACGCCGGTCGCCTCCAGCGCGGCCCGCAGGGTGCGCTCGATGCCGTCGGACCCCCGCGGACCGGGCGGGGCGCCCACGCGGTCGGAGTCGTCGCCGTCGTAGACGAGGTAGGCCGGGTTGGGCGAGGCGAGCATGTCGGAGTTGAGCAGCACGGCGATGTCGCGGCGGGCCTCGGGCGTCAGGCCCCGGACGTAGGTCGTCGAGCCGATGAGGCCGGACTCCTCCGCGCCCCACCACGCGAAGCGCACCGCGTTGGTCACCGGCGGCGCGCTCCCGAGCCGCAGGGCGAGCTCGAGCTGGGCCGCCGAGCCGGACCCGTTGTCGTTGATGCCGGGTCCCTGGGGCACCGAGTCGAGGTGGGCACCGCTCATGACGACCTCGTCCGGGCGGCCCGTCGTGGTCTGGGCGATGACGTTGCGGGTGGTGATCGTGGCCGACCGCGTCGCGAGCACGAGCGTCGCCGGCGTGCCGGCCCGCGGCAGCAGGGCGTCGAAGTCGGGCTGGAGCAGCCCGCCGGTGGGCAGCCGGCCCTCGGCGACCGAGCCGAGCGTGCCCCCGAGCGGCCCGGGCACGTTGTTGCCGACCAGCACGGCCGCGGCACCGGCGTCGGCGGCGACCTGCTGCTTCTGCGTGAACGTGCACGTGCCGCGACGGACCAGCACGATCGCGCCGCGCACCGGCAGGTTCGCGTAGTCGGTCGCGTCGCACCCCGGCGAGGGGTCCGCCGGCCCGTCCGGGGCCGCCACCAGCGGTGCGCTGACCCCGCCCGGCGGCGTCGTCGGCGAGTAGGTCAGCGCCGTGACCGCCGGCCCCGGCGCACCGCCCACCGCGAGCGTCTGGGCGTCCGCGGCGAACGTGTCGAACGGGAAGCTCGGCGTCTCGACGGTGAACCCGGCCGCGCGCAGCGCGCCCGCGACGTACTCGACGCTCGCGTCGTAGCCGGGGCTGCCCGAGGCGCGGTTGCCGCCGTGGGCGTCGGCGATGCGCTGGAGCTCCTGCAGGTGCACGAACGCCCCGTCGCCGGTGACCTGCTCGGCCAGCCGCCGGGCGAGCCCGGGGTCGCCGGTGGGGGCGGCCGCGGGCGCGCTCGACGCGGTCGGGGCCGGCGCCCCGGCGCCCCCGCACGCCGTCGCGGCGAGGACAGCGCCGAGGACGAGGGCCGGTATCCCGCGGCGAGCCGTGATCACGATCACGAAGCGTAGAGGACTGCTCCGGACGCCCCGGCCCGAACCGCCCGGAGCGCGCACGCACGCCGAGAGCGACACGGACCACGTGTTGCCGGCCCGGTGCGCGGGCTACTGTTGGTTGCCGCAGACAACTACCTGAGGAGGGTGCGTGGCGGACACCGCGGCGACGGCGCCCCGTCCGGCCGTCGTGGTCACCGTGCTCTCGTCGGTGGGCCTCGTCGCGTCGCTGTGCATGACGCTGGTGGTGCCCCTGGTGCCGCGCCTGCCCCAGCTGCTCGGGACGTCGACGGCCACCGCCTCCTGGGTGATCACCGCGACGCTGCTCGCCGGCGCCGTCGCGACGCCGATCGCCGGACGCCTCGGCGACATGGTCGGCAAGCGCCGGGTGCTCGTCGCGACGCTCGGGCTGCTCGTTGCCGGCTCGGTGCTCTGCGCGGTGACGTCGGACCTGCTGCCGGTGCTCGTCGGCCGCGCGCTGCAGGGCGTCGCGGTGAGCGCGGTGCCGCTGGGCATCAGCCTGATGCGCGACACGCTCCCGCCCGAGCGCCTCGGCTCGGGCATCGCGCTGATGAGCGCGACGCTCGGCATCGGCGGCGGGCTGGGCCTCCCCCTCGCGGCGATCATCGTCGAGATCGCGGACTGGCACGCGCTGTTCTGGGTCGCCGGCGGTCTCGGCCTCGTCGGCCTGCTGCTCGTCGCGGCGGTCATCCCCGAGTCGGCGACGCGCTCGGGCGGCCGCTTCGACGCCGGCGGCGCCGTCGGCCTGTCGATCGGCCTCATCGGCCTGCTGCTCGCCGTCTCCAAGGGCGCCGAGTGGGGCTGGACCAGCGCGGCGACGCTCTCCTCGGCCGCCGTCGCCGTCGTCGCCCTCGTCGCCTGGGGCCTCTACGAGCTGCGCGTCCGCGACCCGCTCGTCGACCTGCGCCTCAACGCCCGCCGCGCGGTGCTGCTGCCGAACCTCATCTCGATCCCGGTCGGCGTCGCCATGTTCACGGGCATGGTCGTGTTCCCGCAGCTGCTCTCCGCGCCGCTCGCCTCCGGCCACGGCCTCGGGATGAGCCTGCTCGCCGCCGGACTGACCCTCGCCCCGAACGGCCTGGTGATGATGGCGATGTCGCCGGTCACCGCCCGCGTCTCGGCGGCCTTCGGCCCGCGGACGTCGCTGCGGCTCGGCCTCGTGATCATCGCCGTCGCCTACGGCGCGGGCACCGTGCTGCTCTCCGCGGCCTGGCAGGTCTCGGTCGTCATCGCCGTCATCGGCGCGGGCGTCGCCCTCGCCTACGGGGCGCTCCCGGCGCTGATCATGCGTGCGGTGCCCACCACCCGCACCGCCGCCGCCAACGGCCTCAACACCCTGATGCGCTCGATCGGGACGTCCAGCGCCTCGGCGCTCGCCGCCGTCGTGCTCTCGGCGTCCACGGTGCCGGTCGAGGGGACGCTCGTGCCGTCCCTCGGCGCGCTGCGCACCACGTTGATCATCGCCGCCGGCTGCGCCGTCCTCGCCCTGCTGGTCAGCCTCGCCGTGCCGTCGCTGCCCGAGCCGACCGAGGAGGTCGAGGAGTTCGGGCACGACGCGGAGCACGCGACGCAGGCCGGGGACGGCGAGCCCGCCCTCGTGCGCGGGGTCGTGCGGCACGACCACGGAGGGCCGGCCGCCGGCGCCCGGGTGACGCTCGTCGGCGTCGACGGCCGCCAGCTCGCGATCACCCACACCGACCCGGAGGGCGCCTTCGCCGCCGACGCGGGCACGCACCGCCCGGGGCTGCTCGTCGCCGGCCTCGCCGGCTCCCGCCCGGCCGCCGTCCACGTCGTCCCCGGGCAGGACCTCGCCCACCCGCTCGTGCTGCCCGCGGCCGACGAGCGCGAGACCGCCGTCGCCGGGGTCCCGGAGCCCACCCGCGCCCGGTGCTGATCGCGCGTTTGTGAGCGGCCCCGCCCGTGGCACTCTCCCGTCGGCCCCGACGACGAGAGCCCCGGAGGCGACGATGTCCACCGACGACACCCCGGTGGTGGCGGTCCGCCAGGCCCTCTCGGCGCTGCGCGCCGGCACCGTGACCCGGCCCCTCGACCGCGAGGACCTCGGCCTCCTCGGCACCGAGGCACGGGCGCTGGTCGAGCAGCTCGTCGACGTGCTGCAGAGCGTCGACCGCGCCACCACCGACCCGCGCGACCCGCACACCCACGACCTCGCCACCCTGCGCGAACGCCTCTCCGGCGCGCTGCGGCCCAGCGGCGCCGACATCGGCGACCCCCGCGACGGCATCGGCGAGACCGCCACGACGGGCGGCGGACGCGCGGGCACGCCCGACGACTGAGCCGGGGAGACGTCGTGGTGGGACGATGGCGGGGTGCCCGAGGGTGACACCGTCTTCCTGGCCGGCCGGCGCCTGCACGACGCGCTGGCCGGGCAGGAGCTGACCCGCGGCGAGCTGCGCCACCCGCGCCTCGTCCAGCACGACCTCGCCGGGCGCACGGTGCTCGAGGTCGTCAGCGTCGGCAAGCACCTCTTCACGCGCTTCGACGACGCCACCAGCCTGCACAGCCACTTCCGCATGGACGGGTCGTGGCACCTCTACCGGCCCGGCCGGCCGTGGAAGGGACCGGACCACCAGGTCCGGGCGATCCTCGCGGTGCCCGAGCGCGTGGCCGTCGGGTTCCGGCTGCACGACCTCGACCTGCTGCCCACCGAGCGGGAGGACACCTGGGTCGGCCACCTCGGGCCCGACCTGCTCGGCGAGGGCTGGGGCCCGGACGACGCCGCCGAGGTCGAGCGCCGCCTGCGCGCCGACCCCGCCCGCGAGCTCGGCGCGGCCCTGCTCGACCAGCGCGTCGCCTGCGGGGTGGGCAACCTCTACAAGGCGGAGATCTGCTTCCTCGTCGGCGTCTCGCCGTGGACGCCGGTCCGGGACCTGTCCGACCAGCAGGTCCACGACGTCGTCGCCTGGGCCCACAAGCTGCTGTCCCGCAACGCCTGGCGCCCCGAGCAGTCGACCACCGGCGACCTCGGTGACGGCGCCCAGCACTGGGTGTTCGAGCGCGGCGGCCGCGGCTGCCGGCGCTGCCGCGACGTCGTGCAGAGCGCCGGCCAGGCAGAAACACAGCACGCCGATAGGGGATCCCCGGAGCGCGAGGACCGCATCGCCTACTTCTGCCCCACCTGCCAGCCCGGCCCGCACCCGCCGCTCCCGCCCCGGCGCCGGGGGCGCCGCCCGCAGCAGCAATCGGTCCCCCGTGCCCGCTACTAGGCGTGCATCCAGGCGCCCTTGACGATCTTGTCGACGGCGTTGCGCGGGCCGTGGACGGCGATGCCGACCAGGTCGAGGTCGTCGCGCGCCACCTTCGCGACGGCGGCCCGGTTGTCGGCGTCGTTGCCGGTCGCGAACAGGTCGGCGGTGAACACCGCGATGCGCAGCCCCCGCCCCAGGGCCCGGCCGTGCGCGGCGCGCAGGACCCCGGCGTCGGCCGCGAACACCATCACCGGCTGCCCCAGCATCGGGAGGTAGGTGGTGCCGTCGGCGTCGGCGTAGGGCTCGCCGACGAGCTCGGGCGTCGCGGCGGTGATGCCGCTGACGAGGAAGGCCGTGACGTTGAGGGACTGCCAGCCGGCGAGGTCGTCGCGCAGGACGACGGCGATCTTGGTCTCGAAGCTGCTGCTCACGCCGACCACGATCACCGCCCGCCCGCCGGCGGGTCTTGTACGTTCTTGACGTGGGAGTCGATGGTCCAGCTCCGCTCCGCTCCGTGTCCGAGGAGGTGCGCGCGTGGCGGCCGGCGGTCCCCGGCATCACCGAGGTCTTCCACGCCCGCTTCGTCGAGCACGCCTACCCGTCGCACACCCACGACGCGTGGACGCTCCTGCTCGTCGACGACGGCGCGGTGCGCTACGACCTCGACCGCCAGGAGCACGGGGCCCTGCCGTCGTCGGTGACGCTGCTGCCGCCCCACGTGGCGCACGACGGGCGCTCGGCGCGGCCCGGCGGCTTCCGCAAGCGCGTGGTCTACCTCGACGACGCCGCCCTCGCGGGCCCGTCGCTCGTCGGCCGCGCCGTCGACCACCCGGCGTTCGACGACCCCCTGCTGCGCCACCGGGTCGACCAGCTCCACCGCGCGCTCGACCACCCCGGGGAGGAGCTGGCCGCGCAGTCCCGCCTCGCGTTCATCACCGAGCGCCTCGCCGCCCACCTCGGGCAGGAGCACGGCGCGGCCCGGCACGACCCCGGTCTCGCGCACCGGCTGCGCGACCTCCTCGACGCGCGCCTGCCCGCCGCCCTGACGCTGGACGAGGCCGCGGGCCGGCTGCACGCGCACCCGACGCACCTCGTGCGCGCGTTCACCACGGAGTTCGGGCTCCCGCCCCACCGCTACCTGACGGGGCGGCGCATCGACCTGGCCCGCCGCCTCGTGCTCGGCGGCATGGCCCCGGCCGCGGTGGCGACGGCCGCGGGCTTCCACGACCAGGCGCACCTGACGCGGCACTTCCGCCGCGTCACCGGCACCACCCCCGGGCGGTTCGCCCGGGGGTGAGCGCGGCTCAGTACTGGCGCGGCGCCTGCTGCTGCGTGGGCTGCTGCTGGGGCGCGGGCTGTGCCGGCTGCTGGGACGTCTGCCCCGCCGGGATCTGGGCGGACTGGCCCTGGCCGACCTGGCCCTGACCCTGGCCCATCGAGGCGCGGATCTGGTCGAGGCGGCTCTTGCCCGCGTAGTCGCGCGTGGCCTGCTCGACCTCGAGCATGCGGCCCTGCACGCTGTTCTGCGCGAGCTCGGCCTGCCCCAGCGCCGTCGAGTAGCGGCGCTCGATCTTGTCGCGCACCTCGTCGAGCGACGGGGTGTTGCCCGGCGCCGCGACCTCGCTCATCGAGCGCAGCGACGCGGAGACCTGCTCCTGCATCTTGGCCTGCTCGAGCTGGCTGAGGAGCTTGGTGCGCTCGGCGATCTTGGTCTGGAGCACCTGCGCGTTGCGTTCGACCGCCTGCTTGGCCTGCTGGGCCGCGCCGATCGACTGGTCGTGCAGCGTCTTGAGGTCCTCGACGTTCTGCTCGGCCGTGACGAGCTGCGACGCGAACTGCTCGGCGCTCTGCTCGTAGCGCTGCGCGCCCTCCTCGTCGCCGCGCGCCCGGGCCTCGTCGGCCATGACCAGCGCCTGGCGCGCGGAGGCCTGCAGCTTCTCGATGTCGGCGAGCTGACGGTTCAGCTTCATCTCCAGCTGGCGCTGGTTGCCGATCACCGACGCGGCCTGCTGCGACAGCGCCTGGTGCTGGCGCTGCGCGTCCTCGATGGCCTGCTGGATCTGGACCTTCGGGTCGGCGTGCTCATCGATCCTCGAGGAGAACGCGGCCAAGAAGTACCGCCAGGCCTTGACGAAGGGGTTGGCCATCTGCTCCCGCCCAACTCGTGACGTCGATCCTCAGGCGGGCGACATCCGCGCCTGGTCTGTCGCCATGTTCTCACCTCCTCGCGGAGGCTTCCACCGACCCACCGATCACGACGACCGTCCGGCCCACCGAGATCAGCAGGGCTTCACACTGCACTCACGCGGGGCTCACGCGGCGACGCGCAGCGCGCGACCGGAGGCCGACGCGACCGCTCCCCCGCCGGCCAGGCCGACGAGCCGCACCGTGGTGCCGCCCTCGACGGGCGTCACCTCCGGCTCGCCCTCGGGCTCGGGCAGCGCGACGGTGCGCGGCGGGGCCGGGTCGGTGGGCTCGGGCGGGGTCGGCGGCGCGGACGAGGACGCCGACGCGGACGCCGACGCGGCCTCCGAGCCCTCGGCACCGGGGGACGCGGGCTCGAAGGCCTCCTCGACGGCCGTGCGGAGCGCCGGGTCGATCTCGCCGTCGATTCCCCGCTCCATCGCCGGGCCGGCCCCGACCCCCGCGGGCACGGGGCGGCGCACCGGGCGCAGGACGTCGGCGACCTCGTCGAGCAGCTCGGGCAGCGGCAGGCCGAGCGCGGCGCAGACGGCCGCGAGCAGCTCGCTCGACGGCTCCTTGCGCCCCCGCTCGATCTCCGACAGGTAGCCCAGGCTCACGCGCGCCTCCCGCGAGACGTCGCGCAGCGTGCGGCCCCGCTCGGTGCGGGCGCGGCGGATGGTCCCGCCGATGGCCTCGCGCAGCAGCAGCGACATGCCACACCTCCCACCACCGGCCGTGGTCGACCGTGTCCGTCCACCGTACCGAGATCGACCGACCGGCGACGGCGACGCAGGTCCGGGCCTGTTCGTCGAGAGCGAACAGCAGGGCCGGTCAGGAGGCCCGGGCGCGGGCGCGCAGGCGCAGGGCCCGGACCAGGTAGTCGAGCCCCGTGACGACCGTGACCACCACCGCGGCGAACACCAGCACGGCCACGACCGGCGCGAACGCCGCGGGTAGCGGCATGATCGCCAGGCCGAGCGCGACGGTCTGCAGCATCGTCTTGATCTTGCCGCCGCGGCTGGCGGGGATCACACCGTGACGCAGCACCCAGAAGCGCAGCAGCGTCACCCCGATCTCGCGGACCGCGATGGTGATCGTCACCCACCAGGCCAGCTCGCCGAGCAGCGAGAGCCCCACGAGCGCCGCGCCGGTGAGCGCCTTGTCGGCGATCGGGTCGGCGATCTTGCCGAAGTCGGTGACGAGGCCCCAGCGCCGGGCGAGGTCGCCGTCGAAGGTGTCGGTCAGCGACGCGACGGCGAACACGGCGAACGCCGCCCAGCGCCACGTGGCGCTCGTCCCGTCGTCGACGAACAGCACGACGAGGAACACCGGCACGAGCACGATCCGGACGAGGGTGAGCGCGTTGGCCACGTTGACCAGCGGGACCGGCGGGGCGACCACGCCGGCGGAGGCGGGGCCGGAGGCGCCCGACCCCGGGCTCGTCACCGCGCTCCCGCGCCGGCCGGGACGCCGGCGGCGGTGGGAGCGGTGTCGTCGGTGTCGGGGCCGGCGATGCCGAGCGCCTCGACGACGAGGTCCAGGCCCTCGGCGTCGACCACCCGCCCGGTGACGACCACGCCCGGCGCGAGCGCGTCGAGCAGGTCGGGGTCGCCGACGAGGCGGCACTCGCCGTCGACGTCGGGCCCCTGGTGGGCGGCGCGGCCGACCCAGCCCGGGTCGTCGGTGTCGTCGGCCTCCCACCGTTCGACGAGCACCTCGACGGCGGTGCCGACGCGGCGGGCGGCACGGTCCTCGGCGACGTGCTCGGCGAGACGGGTGATGCGCTCCACGCGGGCGGCGATCTCGGTCGGGTCGACCTTGTCGGGGAGGCCGAGCGCCTCGGTGCCGTCCTCGTCGGAGTAGCCGAACACGCCGACCGCGTCGAGCTCGGCCTCGGCGAGGAACGCCTCGAGCTCGGCGAGGTCCTCCTCGGTCTCGCCCGGGAAGCCGACGATCACGTTGGACCGGATGCCGGCCTCCGGGTCGAGCGCGCGGATCTCGCGGCAGAGGGCGAGGAACGTCTCCCGCGACCCGAACCGGCGCATCCGGCGCAGCACCGGGGCGCTCGCGTGCTGGAAGGAGAGGTCGAAGTACGGGGCGACCCGCGGCGTCGTCGCGATCGCGCGCAGCAGCGGGGGCCGCACCTCCGCGGGCTGCAGGTAGGACACCCGCACCCGGCGCAGGCCCGGCACCGCGGCGAGGTCGCCGAGCAGCCGCTCGAGCGCGCCGCCCGCGGCCCCGCGGGCGTCGATGTCCTTGCCGTAGGACGTGGAGTTCTCGCTGACCAGCATCACCTCGGCGACGCCGTGGTCGGCCAGCCAGGCGGCCTCGGCGACGACGTCGCGCGGGTCACGCGAGACGAAGGCGCCGCGGAAGGACGGGATGGCGCAGAAGCTGCAGCGGCGGTCGCACCCCGAGGCCAGCTTGAGCGGCGCCACCGGCGCGTCGTCGAGACGCTGCCGCGGCACCTCCGGGAGCCACTCGTGCCCGGGGATCGAGCCGCGCTCGACCGCCTCAGGGCGCTTCACCGGGCTGATCGGCAGCAGCGTGCGGCGGTCGGTGGGCGTGTGCGACGCGAGCGGCCGGCCGGCGAGCACGTCGTCGAGCCGCGAGGGCAGGTCGCCGTAGTGGTCGAAACCCAGCACCGCGGACGCCTCGGGCAGCGCCTCGGCGAGCTCGGCGCCGTAGCGCTCGGCCATGCAGCCGACGGCGACGACCTTCGCGTCGCCCCCGCCCGCGGCGAGCACCGCGTCGATGGAGTCCTTCTTGGCCTGCTCGACGAACGTGCAGGTGTTGACCACCACGACGTCCGCGTCCCCGGCGTCGCCACTGGTCACGTCCCAGCCGTCGGCGGCGAGCCGGCCGGCGAGCTCCTCGGAGTCGACGTCGTTGCGGGCGCACCCGAGGGTCACCAGCGCCGCCCGGGGGCGCTCGACATTGCGGGGGGAGCGCTCGACCACCTCCCCAGCCTATCGGCCCGGCCCCTGGCCTACCCTCCGCTGGTGGTGATCCCCGCGTGAGCCCGGCGCCCGAGACCGCCGCGCCGGTGCTGCTGCGGCGGGCGCGCACCGCCGACGTCCGCGGCATCAAGACGCTCGTCGACTCGTTCGCCGACGACAACATCCTGCTGCGCAAGCCCCTGGTCACCCTGTACGAGACGGTGCAGGAGTTCCGGGTGGCCGTGCGGGGGCGCGACGTCGTCGGGTGCGGGGCGCTGCACGTGCTGTGGGAGGACCTCGCCGAGATCCGCACCATCGCGGTCGACCCGCGGATGCAGGGCGCGGGCATCGGGCACGGGCTCGTGCACGAGCTCGTCGCCCAGGCGCGGGCGCTGGGCCTGCGCAGCGTGTTCGTGCTCACCTTCGAGGTGGCCTTCTTCGGCCACCACGGCTTCCGCGAGATCGAGGGCTCGCCCGTGACGCCGGAGGTCTACGCCGAGATGATGCAGTCGGCCGACGAGGGCGTCGCGGAGTTCCTCGACCTCGCCTACGTCAAGCCGAACACCCTCGGCAACAGCCGGATGCTCCTCGAGCTGTAGGTCGGAGCTGTCGGTCAGACGACCGTCCGCTCCGGCTCGGGGAGGAGACCGGCGCCGCGGCGGGGCAGGTGTGCGGCCACGCGCCAGCCCGCCCCTATGGGCCCCGCCTCCACCGTCCCCCCGACGAGCGCGGCGCGCTCCCGCATGCCGACGAGGCCCAGCCCCGAGCCCTCCGCCGGGGGGCGGTGGCCCGGGCGCACGCCCTCGTCGGTGACCTCGAGCGCCACCGCGTCGTCGTCGTGGCGCACGACCACCCGGGTCGGCGACGGCCCGGCGTGGCGCAGGGCGTTGGTCAGCGCCTCGGTGACGATGCGCGCGGCGAGGACGTCCGCCTCCGGGCGGTCCGGCCGGTCCGGGCCGACGACCTCGACCTCCACCGGGAGCCCGGCGTCGCGCACCGGCGCCACGAGCGTCTCGAGCGCGGCCGCGTCCAGCGCCCCGGCGGGCGGCGTGTCGCCCTCGAGCAGCGTCGGCAGCGCCGCGGCGATGCGCTCCCCGGCCTCGCGGATGGTGCCGAGCGCCGAGGGGTCGGGGGCGACGCGCGCGGCGTTCAGGGTCACGACGAGCGCGGAGAGCTCGTGGGCGAGGACGTCGTGCAGCTCGCGGGCCAGGCCGAGCCGCTGGGCCCGGACCTCGCGCGTGGCCCGTTCCGCCGCCCGGTCGGCCTCGCGCCGCGCGGCCTGCGCGGCGGCGCGGCGCTGGAGCACGCCGAGCCCCCACACCGCGGGGACGAGCAGGTAGGACAGCACCCAGCTCACGGGGCTCTGCGCCAGCGCCGCCGGCACGTCCGTCGCCAGCGTCGTCACCAGCACGGCCGCGGTGCACCCGGCCACCGTGAGCGCGGACGCGACGGTCGGGGCGGCGAGCCCGGCGCCGTAGACCAGCACGCCCCACGACGTCTCGGTGACGAGGTGGGTGGTGCCGAGCAGCGACGCCGCCGCGGACCCGAGCGTCGCGACGACGAGCGCCGGCAGCGGCGCCCGGCGCCACCAGGCCAGGGCCAGCACCTGCACCGCGATCGGGAGGAGCCCCAGGGGACGGGCGAGGTCGACGTCGAGCAGGGCGAGCAGGTCGGCGATCCGGCCGGGGCGCACGTGCGGGAGGGCGAGGCCGGCCGTGACGGCCGCGAGGACGACGAGGCCCGCGACGGCCCCGGCGAGCGCCACGCCGCCGCGGGACGGCCACCACCGCCGGGGGCCGGTTCCGGGGGCGGGCCCGGCCCCGACCGGCTCGGGGTCCGCGGTGCCGCGGAGCAGCGTGAGGGCGCGGCGCATCCCGGCCAGCGCGGCGCGCGCATCCTCGGTGACCGCGGCGAGGCGGGCGGGCTCGGGGTCGGCCAGCTCCCGGATCCGCGCCACGACGCGCTCGACGCGCACGGCGACGAGGTCCCGCAGGTCGGCGGCGAGCCGGTCGCGCTGGGCGGTCAGCGCCTCGGCGAGGCGGTCGCGCTCCTCGGCGCGCCGCCGCACCGCGACCTGCGCCGCGCGGGCCCGGGCGACCACCGCGACGACCGCGGCGATGCCCAGCACCGGCACGACGCTGACCAGCAGGCCCGCCGCGGTGCCGAGTGCCCGGGCCGGGTCGCCGGGCCGGTCGACGACCCCGCAGAGCAGCGGCGCCACGAGCGTCGTCACCGTGACGACGACGGCGGCCGGCACGGGCCGCACGCGGCGCACGACCCCGAAGACGAGAACGGCCCAGGGCCAGACCGGCGCCGAAGCCACCAGCCACCAGACCACCGGGACGCTCACGGCGAGGACGAGCAGCGCGCCGACCGGCCGCTCCCGGCGCCACAGGACGGGCAGCGTCTGCACCGCGCCGCCGAGGAACACCCCGACGCCGGCCCCGCCGCCCACGGCCTCCCCCACGGCGACGGCGTTGACGCCGAGCAGCATCAGCAGCACCGCGACGACGACGCCGTCGGAGGTGCGCAGCTCGGGGAGCAGGCGGCCCGGGCGAGCGGTCACGACGGGCGGACCAGCCCCGCCTCGAAGGCGTGCACGACGAGCTGCACCCGATCGCGCCGTTCGAGCTTGCGCAGCAGGTGCGCGACGTGGGTCTTCACCGTCGACTCGGCGACCACCATCTCGGCCGCGATCTCGGCGTTCGACAGCCCGCGGGCGACCAGCACGAGCACGTCGCGCTCGCGGGCCGTGAGCCCGTCGGCGGCCGGGTCCGGCGTCGCTGGGGCCGGCTCGTGGGCCACCCAGTCGCGCACGAGCCGCGTGGTCACCGACGGCGCGAGCAGCGACTCGCCGGCGTGCACGGTGCGGACCGCGCGCACGAGGTCCTCCGGGTCGGAGTCCTTGAGCACGAACCCGCTCGCGCCGCCGCGCAGGGCCCGGCGCACGTAGTCGTCGACGTCGAAGGTGGTGACGACGAGGACCCGCACGTCCGGGTGCGCCGCGGTGATCCGCTCGGTGGCCGTCAGGCCGTCGCCGCCGGGCATGCGCACGTCCATGAGCACGACCTCGGGGCGCAGCGAGGCGACCGCGCGCTCGGCCGCCGGGCCGTCCCCCGCCTCGCCGACCACGTCGACGTCACCGGCCGCGGTGAGCACGGCACGGAACCCGGTGCGGACGATCGGCTGGTCGTCCACGAGCAGCACCCGGATCCCCACGCTGCGCATCGTGCCAGGGGCGCCGGGTCGGCGGCCCGTGTCCGTCTCGTCCCGCGACGGCGATCACGCCGCGTCCCGCACGAACGGGCCGTGCTCGACGACCGGGACGCTCCAGCCCTGCCGCCACGAGTTGAGGTCGACGACGACGCCGACGACGCCGGCCAGCAGCCGGCAGGGTGCGCCGCCGCAGGCCGCGCGGAGGTCGTCCCCGAACCGCCGGTCGATCGCCGCCCGCGCCCACCCGCCCAGGGGCGCCCCCTGCGCGGCGGCGAACCGCAGGAGGTCGTAGCCGAGGTCGTGGGCGCGGCAGGCATCGCCGAACGCCCGCGGCAGCGCCACCGGTGACGAGCAGGCGCCGCCCGGGTCGACGAGCCTCCCGCCGACCAGCGCCACGCGGTGCCCGGCCAGGAACGCCGGCGGCAGCACGGCGGCGGTGCGGTCCGGGCCGGTCAGTGCGGCGACGGCCCGCGCCGACGCCGGGTCCTCCGGCCCTTCCTGGGGCACCGTGGCGCGGCCGGTCCCGGTGAGGAGCAGCAGCAGGGCGAGCGCCGGCAGCACCGCGGCGAGGGCGATCTTCACGGCGGGGAACGCTCGCCGTCGCCGGCCCGCGCGGGCATCGCCCCACGGAGCCGACGTCGCGGTCCACCCCCGGACCGGCGCCGGGGCGCGTGTCGTACCCGGGAGTGAGGACCGCGGGGTGACGACAGGCCGCCGCGGTCCTCCTAGCCTCCCCCGGTATGGGACGCGGCTGGTCGTGGGCGGGCCGGATCGTGCTCGCCGGGGTCCTGCTCGCCGTCGCGTGGCCGACGGCACTCGTCGAGCTCGCGGTCACGCCGGCGACGGCGCTGCCGGTCGCGCTCGTCGTCGCGCTGCCCGTGCTCGTCGCGCCGGAGCACCCGTGGCGGGCGTGGGTGGCCTCGGCGCTCGGCGGGGTGCTGATCGCCGTGTTCGTCGGGCCCGCGGCCGGCGACACGCTGAGCGTCCAGGCCGCGCACCTCGTGGTGCTCTGCGGCCTGACAGCGCTCGTCGTCGCGCGGTGCGAGCCGTGGACGGGCGGGGTCGGCACGGTCGGGCTGGTCGTGGTGTTCGTGCTGGCGACCCGGACGGCCGAGGGGGCCGGGCTCGGGCTCTTCTTCACGGTCGTCGTCCTCGCCGTGGGGCTGCTCGGGCGCCGCGTGCTGACCCAGCGGCGCCAGATCGCCGAGGCCGAGGAGCTGCGTGCCGACGAGGAGTCGCGGCGCGCGGTGCTGCAGGAGCGCACGCGGGTCGCCCGTGACCTGCACGACGTCGTGGCCCACTCGATGTCGATGGTCGTGGTCCGCGCGGAGACCGCCCGCTACCGGCTGCCCGCGGTCGACGAGGCCGCCGCCGGGGAGTTCTCCGCGATCGGGGACGCGGCCCGCGCGGCGCTCACCGAGCTGCGCGGCGTGCTGACGGTCCTGCGCGCCGACGACGAGGACGCCGAGCTGGCGCCCCAGCCGGGTGCCGACGACGTCGACGAGCTGCTCGCCGCGACGTCCGCGGCCGGCGTCGACCTGACCGTCACCACCTCCGGCGACCCCGCGGGCCTCGGACCGGCGGCCTCGGTCTCGCTCTACCGGATCCTCGCCGAGGCGCTGGCCAACGCCTCGCGGCACGCGGCCGACGTGCCGGTCGCGGTGACCATCGACCACACGCCGGACGCGGTGCGGCTGCGCGTGGTCAACGGACCCGGGCGCTCGGCCGCGGGCGCGGGTTCCGGGCTCGGGCTACCGGGCATGCGCGAGCGGGCCGCCGCCGTCGCGGGCTCGCTCACCATGGGGCCGACCGGCGACGGCGGGTTCGCGGTGGACGCCCGGTTGCCGGCCGGGCATGCGAGGCTCGACCCCGTGGTCGGGAGCGGCGCGTGACGCGTGTCCTCGTCGTCGACGACCAGGCGATGGTCCGCGAGGGCTTCGGCGCGCTGCTGGCCGCCCAGCCCGGGCTCGAGGTGGTGGGGCAGGCCGCCGACGGCGAGGAGGCGGTCGCCGCGGTCGAGCGCGACGTCCCCGACGTCGTCCTCATGGACGTGCGGATGCCGCGCCTCGACGGGCTCGCCGCGACCCGGCGCATCCTCGCGCGGCACGAGGGCGTCCGCGTGCTGGTGCTGACCACCTTCGACGTCGACGAGTACGTCTACGAGGCGCTGCGCGCCGGGGCGAGCGGCTTCCTGCTCAAGGACGCCCCGGCCGACGAGCTGGTGCGCGCGGTGCGCGTCGTGGCCGACGGCGACGCCCTCCTCGCGCCGTCGGTGACCCGCCGGCTCGTGGCCGAGTTCGCGACCCGGGCCGTGCCAGCCCGCGCGCCGTCGGCCCGCCTGGACGCGCTGACGGCCCGCGAGCGCGAGGTCCTCGTCCTCGTCGCCCGCGGGCTGTCCAACGGCGAGATCGCCGGGCACCTCGTGCTGGCCGAGCAGACAGTGAAGACCCACGTCGGGCGCATCCTCACCAAGCTCGACCTGCGCGACCGCGTCCAGGCCGTCGTGCTGGCCTACGAGACGGGCGTCGTCACCGCCCGGCTCGACCGCTGAGCTACACCTCGACCGGGGCAGCTCCGCTGCGCTGCGTGCCGCCCGACCGCACGATCATCGGCGCCGCGGCCGCCACCACGGCCGTGAGCACGCCGAGCGCGAGGATCGCCCCCGACAGCCCGCCCAGCGGGCCGGCGACCGCGAGCAGCACCAGCGGGCAGAAGAACTGGCCGATGAACATCGCGGCGGTCCAGAAGCCGGTGCCCCGGCCGCGCTCGGCGAAGCCCAGCCCGGACAGCGCCCAGGTCAGCAGCGTCGGCAGGAGCAGGCCGGTGCCGGCGCTGGCGATCACGGCGCCGACGGCGATCACCGGCACCGACGAGGTGACCCCGACGACCACGAGCCCGACCGCCGCGAGACCGAGCGCCACCGGGAGCAGCACGCGGGTCCCGCGCCGGGCGACCCGGCCGAAGGTGTAGCCGCCGGCCGCCGTCGCGAGGGAGGCGACGGCGCTGAGCAGGCCGATCGTGGCGGTCGACGTCACGCCCACCGAGGCCAGCACCAGCGAGAGCTCGGCGATCGGGGTGTAGAAGACGATGCCGCCGAACAGCGTGACCAGGCAGGGCACGGCGATGAGGCGCCACGGCACGGGCGGCAGCGACGCGGCCGGGGTCCGCCCGGTGGAGCGCACGAACACGGCCACGAGCACCGCGATGACCAGGCTGGAGAAGTAGAGGACGAACGGCGCGCGCCAGCTCACGGCGCCGAGGGCGCCGCCGAGGCCGAAGAAGACGGTGGCGGCGAGCGTCGTCGCGATCGTCTGCCGGCCGAACCAGCGGTCGCGGGCCGTGCCGTCGAAGAGGTCGGCGAGCAGGGTCGTGCAGGCGGTCATGATCGCGGCCTCACAGATCCCGACCCCGACCCGGCTGGCGACGACCGCGCCGAGCGAGTCCAGGTAGAGCGGCGCGGTGCCGAACAGCGCGTAGACCACCAGGGCGGCGACGAGCACCCGCTTGCGCCCGGCCGCGTCGACGATCCGGCCCGCGACCGGCGCGAGCAGGCCGATGACCAGCGCGGGCGCCGTGAGCACGATCGGGACCAGCACCTCGACGCCGGCGGTGCCCGCGAAGGCCTCCATCATCCGCGGCAGCACCGGGGCGAGCAGCACCGAGCCCAGGATCGGCAGGCAGCTGCCTGCCAGCAGGATCGCGCCCTGCCCCGTCGCTCCCCGCGACCGGGCCGCCCTGCCCTGGTCCTCCTCCTGGCCGATCACCGTCACGACGCCTCCGTCCCGTTTCCCCGCTCTGGTGACGGAGAGTGTCGAGGCGTGGGTCACATGATCGGAAATCACTCTCGTTGGGGGTCGCCATCGGTCGCGCTGATGGTCGGCAGGGCCTCGCCCACCTCGGTGAGCAGCCCGCGCAGCCACCGATGGGCCGCATCGGTGTCGTACGTGGGGTGCCACCACATGGCCTCGACCAGCGGCGTCGCGGTGAACGGGCAGGGCAGCACCCGCACCCCGTCGGCGGGGCGCAGCCGCGCGGCCAGCCGGCCCTGGACGAGGGCGACGCGGTCGGTGCCGGCGACGAGGTCCGGGATCGGCAGGAACGACTCCACGACCACCTGCGCACGGGGCTCGATGCCGTGCGCCCGCAGCTGCTGCGCGGCGGGGGTGAACGCCGTCGGGCGGTGGTAGACGGTCACCCACGGCAGCGTCGCGAGGTCCTCCAGCGAGACCGTGTCGGCGACCCGCTCGTTGGCGGTCGCGACCAGCACCACCCAGTGGTCCTCGTAGAGGTCGATGAACGGCAGGTCGTCGACGAACCCGTGGGGCAGCAGCAGCCCGTCGACCCCGCGGAGGCGCTCGGCGGCCCCGGTGACGTCCTCGGGGCGGTGCGGACACAGCCGCAGGCGGGCGTTCGGCGCGGAGCGGGCGAAGGCGGCCGCGAGGGGCGGACCGAGCACGCTCGTCGCGTAGTCGGAGACGAGGAGCGTGAACTCGCGCGTGCTGTCGGCGGGGTCGAAGTCGGGGGCGGCGGAGAACACCCGCTCGACGCCCGTCACCGCGGCCTGCACCCGGTCCACGAGGCCGGCCGCCAGCGGCGTGGGCTCGTAGCGGTTGCCGACGCGCACCAGGAGCTCGTCGCCGAAGTGGCGGCGCAGCCGGGCGAGCGCCGCACTGACCGCGGGCTGGGAGAGCCCGAGGACCGCCGCCGCCCGGGTGACGTTGCGCTCGGCGAGCAGGGCGCGCAGCGAGAGCAGGAGGTTGAGGTCGAGGTTCGCCAGCCGCAGCGGCTTCGGTGCCGCCTCCTCCGCCATCCCGTATCCCTACCGCATCTTCGGCGCAGCATCACCGGCGCAGCGCCGCGTCCAGCGCCCGCACCAGCTCCCCGGCCCGACCGCGTCCCGGGGGTGCCGGTGGGTACCGGCACAGGACGTCGACCACGTCGGGGGTGGCGAGCGCCGCGCACTGCGCGAGGTGGTCGTCGGGCGCGAGGGCCAGGGCGGCGTGGGCCGCCGCGCCGAGGACATGGTCGACCTGTGTGGCCTGCGCCAGCGGGTGCAGGAACGCCGCCCCGGGCGCGGGCCCGGTGGCCCGGGCGGCCTCGCTCGCCGCGGGCTCCCCCGCGTCCCGCGCTTCGCGCGCCGCCCGGTGCGCCGCCCACGCCGCGTTCCGGAGGGCCCTCGTGCGCGGCTCGCCGTCGGCGAACGCCTGCGCCGCCGCGATCGCGGCGCGCGGGCGCTCGTCCGCGTCGGCCAGCGCCAGGGCCGGTCGCGCGCAGGCGACGGCGTACGCGGTCACCGCGCGGATCTCGTCGAGCGAGAGCTCGATCGTCGGCCCCGGCACGCGGCCGAGTGTCCTCCCGCTCCGTGATCAGCAGTCCGAAAGGCACCTCGCGGGGGTCGCCACACGTGCCTTTCGGACTGGTGATCACGGATCCGGGGGGTAGGCAGGGGCGGGCGGCATCGACCGGGGCGATGCCCGCCATCAGCGGTTCGCGGTTCCCGGGCGGCAGGCGGTGGCCGCATCGTGGGCGGGACCACACCGACGGCGCTGCGGAGGACGCATGATCAGGCTGGGGACGTTCTCGAGACCCGGGGAGGATCGAGCGTTCCCGGGGCTCGTCACCGGGGAGGACGGCGTCGTCGACCTCTCCGACCTCGCGGCGAACATGTGCGACCTGCTCCGGGACTGGGACCGCGCGCTCCCCGAGCTCGACGCCCGCACCGGCGGCGAGCCCCTGTCCGGCCTGCACGTCCACGCCCCGGTCGAGCCCGGGCAGATCCTGCAGTCCGGCGCCAACTACCGCACGCACGTGATCGACCTGGCCGCCGCGCACCACGCCGAGCGCGGGACCCGGCCCGACGCGGAGATCCGGGCCGAGGTCGCGGAGATGATGGACCGGCGCGCGGCGGAGGGCACCCCGTACCTGTTCATCGGCCTCCCGTCGGCGGTCGCGGGCCCGACCGACGACGTCGTCGTCCCGCCGTGGACGCAGAAGCTCGACTGGGAGCTCGAGCTGGCCGCGGTGATCGGCCGCGAGGCGTTCCGGGTCGACCGCGCCCACGCGCGCGACCACGTCGCCGCCTACACGATCGCCAACGACCTCACGGCCCGCGACCAGGTGTTCCGCCGCGACATGCCCGAGATCGGCACCGACTGGTTCCGCGGGAAGAACGGCCCGGGCTTCACCCCGCTCGGTCCGTGGCTCGTGCCCGCCCGGGACGTCGACCCGACCGACCTGCGCATCCGCCTGGAGCTCAACGGCGAGGTGATGCAGGACGAGACCACCAAGGACATGCTCTTCGACGTCGCGGCCCTGGTCGCCGCCGCCTCGGAGATCACGCCCCTGCGGGCCGGCGACCTCGTGCTCACCGGCAGCCCGGCGGGCAACGGCATGGCGGTCGGGCGGCTGCTGCGCGACGGCGACGTCATGACCGGGTCGATCACCGGCCACGGCGTCGACCTCGGCACCCAGCGGACGCGGGTGGTGGCGGAGTGACCGACACCAGCGCGATCGTCGCCGCCGGGCACGACCCGGCCAAGCCCGAGGAGGCCGTCGCCGCCGTCGTCGCCCGCGTCTCGCGGTGGGGCCGCTGGGGTCCCGACGACGTCCTGGGCTCGCTGAACCTGCTCACCCCGGCCAAGCGGGTGGAGGGCGCGGCGTGCGTCCGCACCGGGACCGCCTTCTCGCTGTCCCAGCCCTTCGACGAGACCGGCCCGCAGAACGGCTGGAAGAAGCGCACCAACCCGGTGCACACCATGCTCGGCACCGGCCACGAGGCCCTCGACGGCGAGTTCCCCCACGGGATCGGCGGCGCCGACGACGTCATCGCGATGCCGCTGCAGTGCTCCACGCAGTGGGACGGCCTGGGCCACATCTTCGACCACGGCAAGGCGTGGAACGGCCGGGACGCCGCCGCGGTGGTGCGGGTCGAGGGCGACCGGCTCACCGGGATCGAGACCGCCGCCGCCCACCTGGCCGGGCGCGGGGTGCTGCTGGACGCCGGGCGGGTGCTCGGCGACGAGCAGGGCGAGCTGCCGGACTCCTACCCGATCACCGCCGAGGAGCTCGACGAGGTCGCGCGGGTCCAGGGCGTCGAGGTCCGGCCCGGCGACATCGTCTGCGTGCGCACCGGCCAGTACGCCCGCACCCGGCGCGAGGGCTGGGGCGGCTACGCCGGCGGCCCGGCGCCCGGGCTGTCGTTCACCACGCTCGACTGGCTGCACGACACCGACATCGCCGCGATCGCCACCGACACCTGGGGCGTGGAGGTGCGGCCCAACGAGTTCGAGGTCGCCTTCCAGCCGCTGCACCAGGTCGCCATCCCGCACCTGGGCCTGTTCCTCGGCGAGATGTGGGACCTCGACGGCCTCGCGGACGCCTGCGCGGCCGAGGGCCGCTACGCCTTCTTCCTCACCGCCGCGCCGCTGCGGATCACCGGCGCCGTCGGTTCCCCCGTCAACCCGATCGCGGTGATGTGATGAGACCGGAGCACGTCCTCGTCGTCGGCGGCGGCGCCGCCGGCACCGCCACCGCGATCCTGCTCGCCCGCGCGGGCGTGGCCGTCGACCTCGTCGAGGCCAGCCCGGAGATCGGCTCCTCCGGGTCCGGGATCACCCTGCAGGGCAACGCGCTGCGGGTCTTCCGCGACCTCGGCGTGCTGGACGACGTCCTCGCCGCCGGGTACGCGTTCGACGAGGTCGGGCTGCGCACGCCCGATGGCGGCGTCCTGGCCGTCATCCCCGACGCCCGCACCGGCGGGCCGGACCTGCCCGCCACCGTCGGCATGCCCCGCGGGGAGATGGCGCGGCTCCTGGCCGCGCGGGCGGCCGAGGTGGGCGTGAAGATCCGCACCGGGGTCCGACTGGAGGGCGTCACCGAGACCTGCGAGGTCGCCTGCTCCGACGGGACCTCGGACACCTACGACCTCGTCGTCGGCGCCGACGGCCTCAACTCGGCCGTCCGGAGCGCGATCGGGATCGACACCCGGCCCGAGCCGCTGGGCATGGGCATCTGGCGGGTCTTCACGACGCGGCCGGCGAGCATCACCCGCACCGACCTCACCTACGGCGGCGCGGCCTACATCGCCGGCTACTGCCCCACCGGCGACGACTCGATCTACGCCTACCTCGTCGAGGACGCCGCCGACCGGACCGGCCTCTCCCCCGACGAGCAGCTCGCCACCATGCGCGAGCTCGCCGGCCACTACGGCGGACCCTGGACGGAGATCCGCGAGCGGATGACCGACCCGGCCCGGGTGAACTACACGTGGTTCACCCACCACCTCGTCGACGGCCCGTGGCACCGCGGGCGCGTCGTGCTCGCCGGGGACGCCGCCCACTCGTGCCCGCCGACCCTGGCCCAGGGCGCGGCGATGGCCCTCGAGGACGCGACGGTGCTGGCCGAGGAGCTGCTGGCCGCCGACGACCTCGACACCGCGCTCGAGGCGTACACCACCCGCCGCCGGGAGCGCGCCGGCACGGTCGTCGCGGGCTCCGTGCAGCTCGCCCGCTGGCTGCTCGACCACGAGCCCCCGCCGCAGGCCGGGGGCGCCGCCGACGTCCCCGGGCTGATGGCCCGCACCTCCGCGCTGCTCGCCCGGCGACCCTGACCAGAGGACACCATGGACCGCCTGATCACCCACCTCCGGCACGTCGACCTCGCCGTGCCCGACTTCGACACCCAGCTCGCCTTCTACCGCGACCTGTGGAAGCTCTCCCCCGAGACCACCGACACCGGCATCGCGTTCCTCGCCGCCGAGGGCTCGCCCGAGCAGTACCAGGTGCGCCTGCGCGCCGACGCGGAGAAGCGCGTCGACCTCATCGCGTTCGGCGCGGAGACGGCCGCCGACGTCGACGCCCTGGCCGAGAAGCTGGGCCGCGAGGGCGTCACGCTCGTCAGCACGCCGGACAAGCTCCGGACTCCGGGCGGCGGCTACGGCTTCCGCTTCTTCGACCTCGAGGGCCGCACGATCGAGGTGTCCTCCGATGTCGCGACGCGGGCCCACCGCAAGGTCGAGGAGGGCGAGTCGGTCCCGGTCAAGCTCTCCCACGTGGTGATCAACTCGCCGCAGCCCGAGGCCCTGGTCACCTGGTACGACCGCCACCTCGACTTCACGCTCTCCGACACGCTGTTCTCCCCGCACATGGGCGAGATGATGTGGTTCCTGCGCTGCAACCCCCAGCACCACAGCCTCGCGATCGCCCGCTGCCCGCACGTGTCGCTGCACCACGCGTCCTTCGAGCTCCGCGGCATCGACGAGTACATGCGCGGCACCGGGCGGCTGCTGCGCGCGGGCGTCGAGAAGGTGTGGGGCCCCGGCCGGCACCTGGCCGGCAACAACACGTTCTCCTACTTCCTCGACCCGCAGGGCAACACCGTCGAGTACACGACCGAGCTCGAGTGCCTCGACGAGGACACCTGGCACCCGTCGCTGTACGACTTCACCAACCCCGAGGTCTCCGACCAGTGGGGCACCGCGAACCCGATGAGCGAGTTCGTCGCCAAGAAGTCGTTCAACGACCCCGACCGCGGCGTCTTCGTCGCCCCGCCGGTCTGATGAAGGTCGCATCGGTCCGCCACGAGGGAGCGGAGCGCGTCGGGGTGGTGGTGGACGACGGCGGCGGCCAGCGGGTCCACCTGCTCGACCGTCCCGTCACGGTGCTCGACCTGCTCCGCTCCGGGACGCTGCTCGACGCCGGCGAGGAGGCGCTGCGGGCCCGCCCGGTCGCCCTGGACGACGTCCGCCTGCTCGCCCCGCTGCAGCCGCCGACCGTGCGCGACTTCGTCGCGTTCGAGGAGCACGTCGAGGGGATGCGGAACCTGTCCGGCATCCCCGAGGCCTGGTACGACGCGCCGACGTTCTACTTCTCCAACCCCTACGCGACGCTGGGTCCCGGCGACGACGTCCCGGTCCCGCCGGGGTGCTCGGTGCTCGACTTCGAGCTCGAGATCGGCGCGGTCATCGGCCGCACGGGCCGCGACGTCGCCCCCGCCGACGGGTGGTCGCACGTCGTGGGCCTGACGATCCTCAACGACTGGTCGGCGCGCGACCTGCAGTCCCGCGAGATGCAGGTCGGGCTCGGGCCGGCGAAGGGCAAGGACACCGCGACGACGCTGGGGCCGTGGCTGGTGACCGCCGACGAGTTCACCCCCGACCCCGAGGGCTTCCTCGACCTCGCGATGACGGCGGCGGTCGACGGGACGGTCGTCGGGGAGGACCTGCTGTCCAACATGGGCTGGCCCTTCGGCGACCTCGTGGCCTACGCGTCACGCGGCACCGAGGTCCGCCCCGGCGACGTGCTCGGCTCGGGCACCTGCGGCCACGGCGGCTGCCTCGGCGAGCTGTGGGGCCGGGGCACGTCGCGCGACGAGCTGCCGCCGCTTCGCCCGGGATCGGTGGTGACGCTGACCGTCGAGGGCATCGGCACGCTGACCTCGCGCGTCGTCGCCGGTGCCGACCCGGTGCCGATCTCCCGCGCCCGGACCCGTCCCCGCACCCGCCCCGCCGACCGGGAGACCGCATGAGCCCGACCACCGACGTCCACGCCCACGTCCTCGTCCCGGCCGCCGAGGCGCTGGTCGCCGACGAGCCCGCCCTCGCCGAGGCCAGGTCCGCCGAGGCGCGGGCCGCCGGGCCGGCGTCGTCGCGGGTCAACCGCGAGCAGATCGCGGCCCTCGGCCCGGCGCTGACCGACCGCGACGTGCGCCTCGCGGCGATGGACGCGGCCGGCATCGAGGTGCAGCTGGTCAGCCCGATGCCCATCCACCACACCTGGGCCGACGGCGACCTCGCCGCCCGGTACGCCGCGGCGGTGAACGACGGCGTGCTGGCCCACTGCGCCGGCGCCCCCGACCGGCTCACCGGCCTCGGCACCACGCCCCTGCAGCACCCCGACCTCGCCGTCGACGTCCTGCACGCCGCCGTCGCCGCCGGGCTGCGCGGGGTGGAGGTCGGGACGTTCGTCGCCGGGCCCGACGGCGTGCGCCGCGAGCTCGACGACCCCGCGCTGCGCCCGTTCTGGGCCGCGGCCGCCGAGCTCGAGGCGGTCGTGTTCGTCCACCCCTGGGGCTGCACGCTCGGCGAGCGCCTCGACGTCGGTTACCTCTCCAACAGCGTCGGCAACCCGGTCGAGACGACCGTCGCGCTCTCCCGGCTGGTGGCCTCGGACGCGCTGCCCGAGGGGGTCCGGGTGCTCGCCGCGCACGGCGGCGGTTTCTTCCCGTACGGCACCGCGCGCCAGGACCACGCCTGGCACGCCCGCCCCGGTGACCGCGCGGCGCCGGCGCCGCCGAGCCGGGCCCTGCGGCGGCTCTGGTTCGACTCGCTGGTGTACACGCCGGAGGCGCTGCGCCACCTCGTCGCCGTCGCGGGGGCCGACCGCGTCGCGCTCGGCACCGACCACCCCTTCGACATGGGCGTCACCGACCCGCTCGACCGCCTCGCGGCGGCCGGGCTCGACCCCGCCGAGGCCGAGCTCGTCCGCGCCGGGAGCGCCGCCGCCCTCCTGGCCCCCGTCGCGGCGCGCGGAGCCGTCTGACCGGGGTCACGCGCGTCCGGTCCCGGCACGGACGGTCCGACGTCCCGGCGCGATCATCGCGACCACACCGAGCACGGCGGCCGCGATCAGCCCGACGGACATGACGACGTTGCCGACGACCGTGCCGGGGTTCGCGGACGTGAGGTTGGGCAGCAGGAAGCCCGCGAGGGCGCCGACGCCGACGATCCAGACCCCGATCAGCACCGCGAAGACGGGGTGCCATCGCCACCGCGACGTGGCCACGGTGAGCACCCCGGCCGCCAGGATGAACAGGATGCCGGGCGGGAAGGGGATGCCGCCGAAGGCGCCCTGGGCCTCGGTGAACTTCCCGGGGTCGGCGATCGCCTGGACGACGAGGCCGACGATGCCCACGAGGAGGCCCGCGAGGGACCACCGGGTGGCGCGGGGGAGGCGGCCGGCCAGGGACGTGAGGTGCTGGTTCATGACCGGGAGCGTCGCCCGCCGGACGTCGCCCGGTCGTCCGCCCGGACGCGGCCGGCGGCTACGCGGGATCGCGTAGGCCGGGCCGCCGCGGAGCCGCGACACGGCGGACGCCCCGCCACCGCCCGCCGCCGAGGCTGTCGGCATGACCGCGCCCCCGCCACCGCCGGACGTCGCCCGCCCGCATCGCCTCCGGGCCCTCCGCCCGGTCGCCCGGGGCCATCCCCGCCGTGCCGCGGGCATCGCCACGGTCGCCGGCCTGCTCGCCACGGCCGTGGGTGACGCCGCGCCCGAGGGCCTGCACTGGGACGGCCCCGGCCCGGCGATCTTCGCGGCGCTCGCCCTCCTCGTGGCGATCGTCCCGGGACGGTCGGCGGTCGTGCTCGCGGTGCCGGTCTCCGCGACCTTCCTCTACGGGGCGCTCACCGTGCCCGCGTCGCTGGACCGGCTGGCCGACCCGTCGGCGCTGCTGACCTTCGGTTCGGCCGTCCTGCAGCTCCTCGGCCTCGTCGTCGCGGTCGCGGCGGGCATCGTGGTCCTGTGTCCGGCGCGCGCCCGGACCCGGACGGCGTGACGACCTACGCTGCCGGCGTGTCGACCGGTCGGTGGTCGCCCTCGAGGGTGCGCGAGCCCTGGCGCACGGCCGCGCTCGCCGCGGTCCTCCTCGCCGGGACCGCGATCGCGGCGGCCGGCCAGGCCGCGCGCCCGGTCGACGTCGGCGCGGTCGGCGTCGTCGTCGGCGGTGTCCTGGCGGTGTCGGCGGTCTGGGCCGGGCACCGGAGGTGGCCCGAGGCCGCCGCGCTGCTGGCGGGCCTCGTCGTGGCCGGCTACCTCGTCCTCGGTGGTCCCTACGGACCCGTCCAGCTCGTCGTGGCGATGTGCGCGTTCGCCCTGGGCGACCGGCGGCCCCTCGGGCGCGCCCTGCTCGTCGGCGCGGCGACGGCCGTGGTGCTCACCGGCGGGCTCGCCACCCGGTTGCGCGCGGAGCTGCCCGTCGTCGCGACCGGGGTGCTCGTGGCCTGGGCCGCGGTGTTCGTCGCCCTGCCCCTGCTGCTCGGGGTCGTGGTCCGGCTCCGCCGCGACGCCGCCGCGCGGCAACGCGAGGAGCTGCTCGCCCGCGGTTCCGAGGCCGAGCGGCTCCGCGTGGCGCGCGACGTGCACGACATCGCGGGGCACGGCTTCGCGGTGGTCAGCATGCAGGCCGGTGTCGCCCTGACCGTGTTCGACGAGCAGCCCGACCAGGCCCGTCGCTGCCTCGAGGCCATCCGGGACTCGGCGGATGCCGCCCTCGGGGACCTCCACGGGATGCTCGACACGCTGCGCGGCCCGGCGCCCGGGGTCGCCGACCTCGAGGAGCTCGTCGACCGGGTCCGGGCCGCCGGACTGCCCGTCGACCTGCGCTCGGCCGGCGACGCGGGGACGGGCATGGACGAGGAGGTCTCGACGACCGTGCACCGCGTGGTGCAGGAGGCGCTGACCAACGTGCTCCGTCACGCCGGGCCGACCACCGCGAGCGTGGAGATCGACCACGACCCGGACGCGGTGGCCGTGGTGGTCCGCGACCGGGGGCGGGGCCTCGCGGGGCCCGCCGCGCCGATGAGCGCGCGCCACGGCCTCGGCAGTCTCCGGGCCCGGACCGAGGCGCTCGGGGGCACCCTCACCGTCACCGCGGGACGGGGTGGGGGCGTCGAGGTCGACGCCCGCCTCCCCCGGCGGGCACGCTCGTGACGGAGCCGATCACCGTGGCCCTCGCGGACGACGACGAGCTCGTCCGGATGGCGCTGCGTGTGCTGGTCGAGCGCGAAGCGGACCTCCGCCTGGTCGGCGAGGCGTCCGACGGGCACCAGGCGCTGTCCCTGGTCCGGTCGCGGCACCCCCGGGTGCTGCTGCTCGACCTGCAGATGCCCGGTCCGCACGGTCTCGAGGTCCTGCGCGCCGTCACCGCCGACCGTGCCCTCGCCGCGACCCGCGTCGTGGTGGTCACGACCTTCGAGATCGACGCGTACGTCTTCGAGGCGCTGCAGGCCGGGGCCAGCGGGTTCCTGCTCAAGAGCCGGGTCCCGGCCGAGCTCGTGGACGCGGTCCGGGTCGTCGCTGCGGGTCAGGCGCTGCTCTCGCCGTCGGTGACCCGCCGGGTCATCGCCGGGTTCGGGAGCCGCGGCAGCGGGCCCGCGGCCGACCGTGCGGCCTGGGGCTCCCTGACCACCCGCGAGCGCGAGATGGTGGCGTGGGTCGCCACCGGACGCGCGAACGACGAGATCGCCCGCGAGCTCGTGATCAGCCCCGACACCGTCCGCACCCACGTGAGCCGGGCCATGGTCAAGCTCGGCGCGCGCGACCGCGCCCAGCTCGTCGTGTTCGCCTACCGGGAGGGCGTCCGGCTGCCCGAGACCTGAGCGTGGCACCGGCCGTTCCTCCCCCGCCGCCACGATCACGCCGCCCGTGGTGTCCTCCCGGGGTGGCGCTCGAACTGATCCCCCGACAGCGGCGCACCCTCGCGCCCGGCGTGGTCCACGTGCCGGACTGGCTGTCCGTCGACGTGCAGCGCCACCTCGTGGGGGCCGCGCGGGGGTGGGCCCGCGAGGGCCCGGGTGCCCGGCACGCGACGCTGCCGGGCGGCGCCCGGATGAGCGTCGAGACCGTGTGCCTGGGCTGGCACTGGATCCCCTACCGCTACAGCCGCACCCGCGACGACCAGGACGGGTCGCCGGTCGCGGCGTTCCCTCGCTGGCTGGCCGACCTCGGGGCGGCGGCGGTCGCCGACGCGTACGGCGTGCCGGTCGACTACCGACCCGACGTCGCGCTGGTCAACACCTACCGCGGCGACGCCCGCCTCGGGATGCACCAGGACCGCGAGGAGCGGGCGCCCGACCCGGTGGTGTCGCTGAGCCTCGGCACCGCCTGCGTGTTCCGGATCGGGAGCCCGCACCACCGCCGCGGCCCGTGGCACGACGTCGAGCTGCTCTCCGGCGACCTCGTCGTCTTCGGCGGCGAGCACCGGCTCGCGTACCACGGTGTCCCGAGGCTGCTCCCCGGGCTCGACGTCCCCGACGTCGGCACCGCCCCCGGCGAGCGGATCAACATCACCCTGCGCGTCTCGGGCCTCGCGTGACCCACCGCCTGCTCGGCGCGGACGGGCGGCCGTACGCGTCGCGATCGCCCGGCACCCTCGGCGGGCACCGGCGCCTGCGGATCTACGGCCGGCTCGACTGCCCCAGCGCGCGGCGGTGGCTCGACCGCGGGTACTACGCCCGCCACCGCGTGTTCTTCGCCGACGCGGCGACGGCCCGCGCCGCGGGCTACCGGCCGTGCCGCGTCTGCCGGCCGGACGGCCGGTGATCGACGGGGAGTTCGGACGCGTAGACGCAGCGAACAGGCCGTTCGCTGGAGCAGCGGGTCAGTCCTCGGTCGGGGGCGGGATGTCCGAGTCCGGGTCGGCGGCCGGGGCCGGCGGGGGCTCGCCGCGCAGGGACGCCAGGAGGTCCGGCAGCTCGTCGGGCTTGAACAGCACGTCACGGGCCTTGGAACCCTCCGACGGGCCGACGACGCCGCGGGTCTCGAGCAGGTCCATGAGCCGGCCGGCCTTGGCGAACCCGACCCGCAGCTTGCGCTGCAGCATCGACGTCGACCCGAACTGGCTGGTGACGATGAGCTCCGCCGCCGCGACGACGAGCTCGAGGTCGTCGCCGATGTCCGGGTCGATCTCCTTCTTCTCCCCGGCGGCCTCGGTCGTGACGGCCTCGTTGTAGTCCGGGTCGGCCTGCTCCTTGCAGTGGTCGACCACCGCCGCGATCTCGTCGTCGGCGATGTAGGCGCCCTGCAGGCGGTTCGTCTTGCCCGCGCCCATGGGCAGGAACAGCGCGTCGCCCATGCCGATGAGCTTCTCGGCGCCGGGCTGGTCGAGGATGACGCGGCTGTCGGTCAGCGAGGACGTCGCGAACGCCAGCCGGGACGGCACGTTCGTCTTGATCAGACCGGTGACGACGTCGACGGACGGGCGCTGGGTGGCGAGCACCAGGTGGATGCCGGCGGCGCGCGCCTTCTGGGTGATGCGGACGATCGCGTCCTCGACGTCGCGGGGCGCGGTCATCATGAGGTCGGCGAGCTCGTCGACGATCGCGAGGATGTAGGGGTACGGGCGGTAGACGCGCTCCGACCCCGGCGGCGCCTGGATCTCCCCCGAGCGCACCTTGCGGTTGAAGTCGTCGATGTGTCGCACGCGGTTGGCCTGCATGTCCGCGTAGCGCTGCTCCATCTCCTCGACCAGCCACTGCAGTGCCGTGGCCGCCTTCTTCGGCGAGGTGATGATCGGCGTGATGAGGTGCGGGATGCCCTCGTAGGGCGTCAGCTCGACCATCTTCGGGTCGATGAGGATCATCCGGACCTCGTCGGGCGTGGCCCGCGAGAGCAGCGAGACGAGCATGGAGTTCACGAAGCTCGACTTGCCGGAGCCCGTCGAGCCCGCCACCAGCAGGTGGGGCATCTTCGCGAGGTTGGCCGTGACCATCCGGCCCTCGATGTCCTTGCCGAGGCCGATGACCATGGGGTGGGTCTCGGCCCGGGCCGTCGGCGAGGTCAGGACGTCGGCGAGGCGGACCATCTCGCGGTCGGTGTTGGGCACCTCGATGCCCACCGCCGACTTGCCCGGGATCGGCGCCAGCAGCAGCACGCGGTCGGTCGCCGCCGCGTACGCGAGGTTGCGGTGCAGCGCCGTGATCTTCTCGACCTTCACGCCGTGGCCGAGCTCGACCTCGTAGCGCGTGACGGTCGGGCCGCGGGTGAAGCCGGTGACCTCGGCGTCGACCTTGAACTGCTCGAGGACCCCGGTGATCGCCTCGATCATGGCGTCGTTGGCGGCGCTGCGGGCCTTCGGCGGCTCGCCGGGGGTGAGCAGGTCCGGCGGCGGGAGCCGGTAGTCGCCGTCGGTCTCGCGGTGCGAGCTGAACGACGTCGCGGCCTGCGGGTCGGTCTCGGTCTCCTCCGGCGGCTCGGGCGCGACCGGCGGCGGGGTGGCCGCCCGCGCCGGGGCCTTCGGCCGCTTCGCCGGCGGCGGCTCCGGTGCCGGCTCGTCCTCGGGCTCCCGGGTCAGGTCGGGCACGGCCGCCGCCGCCCGGTCGCGGTGCCGGGCGGGGTGGGCGGCCGCGTCGTCGTCGGCGCCCGGCTCGTCCGCCGCGGCGTCGTCGCCCTTCTTCCGCCGGCGCCGGGGGATCTCGGTGGTGGGCGCGGTGCCGTCCGGGTCGTCATCGACGTCGACGTCGTCCGGGCCGCCCCACTCGTCGTCCGGGTGCTCACCGGTGACGAGCAGCCGCAGCCGCTCGCCGACCTCGCGCACCGGCGTCCCGGTGAGCACGAGCAGCCCGTAGAGCCCGACGAGCACGAGGACGATCCCGGCGAGCCAGGAGGTGACGCCGCGGGCCAGCGGGTCGGCGACGACGGCGCCGAGCACGCCCCCGGCCCCGCGGCGGCCGGCGAGGTCCGCCGGCGCCCCGCCGATCAGGTGCCACACGGCGAGCACCGCGACGGCCAGCAGCAGCGCCCCGACGACGGAGCGCGGCCGTGTCTCGGGTGACGGGTCGGTGCGCAGGAGGATCACGGCGACGCCGACGAGCACCACGGGCAGGACGAGCGCCGCAGCACCGATGACGGTGCGCAGCCCGATGTCGAGGCCGGTGCCGACCGGGCCGCCCGCGCCCCACCACACCCCGGCGGCCGTGAGCACGGCGAGCACGACGAGCCCGAGGGCGACGCCGTCGCGGCGGTGGGCGGCGTCGACGTCACGGGCGCGCCCGAGCGTGCGCACGAGCGAGCCGAGCCCGCGGGCGGTGAGCACCCAACCCGTGCGCAGCGAGCGGACGATCGGCCCGGGGCCGCGGCGGCGGGCGGGCTGGCGCCCCTTCTGCGGTGCGCGGCCGGCAGGGCGGCCGCCCTTCGCGGGTCGTCGCGGCTGCTGCGGAGAGCGGGTGGTCGTGCCACCGCCCCGTGGGCGCGGGGTGCGGCCCCCGGTGAGCGGACGGCTGCGGTCCGAGCCCCCACGCTGGTCTCGTGTCTCCGTCCGGCCGGCCATGCCGCCACGGTATCCCGCGGGCACCACGGGTCCCGGTAACCACACGCGCCCCGCCCGATCGGGCCGGCGGATCAGCCCCCGTGACGGTGGGTGATCTCGTCGTGCCAGACCGAGGTCTTGGTGCAGTAGTCCGGGGCGACGGGGACGTCGCGCTCGTCGAGGAGCTGCTCGAAGCCCGACGCGGTCGCCTCCACCTCCGGCGGGTCGCAGCGCGTCGAGAGCTCCACCAGCTCGCGCCCGCTGGGGAACCGGAAGTGCTCCAGGTCGACCCGGCGCAGGCCCAGGTGCGGGGCCCCCACCTTCACCCGCCGCACCACCAGCGGCCCGTGCACGTGCAGCTCGGAGAGGCGGGCGTCGTCGACCACCTCGCTGCCGCCCTCGCACGCCCAGCCGCACTGGGTCATCGAGAGCAGGTCGCGCGACTTCGTCGAGCCGGCGATGACGGCGGCGGCCGTGGACGAGTCGATGTCCCGGCGCACCTCGATGTCCTTCCACACGCCGGAGGGGACGACGTCGTACTCCACGCGCGCGCCGCGGGGCCGGTAGCAGCCGAGCTCGGTGCCGCGGCGGCGCGCGGAGACCGCGAGGTCGAACTTCCCGCGGGCCCGGCGGCGCAGCCGCAGCTCCACCCCGGCGCGCAGGAAGTCCAGGTCAGCGGTGTCGAGGAGGTAGGTCTGACGGACGCTCCACGTGGGGGCGTGCCGGCCCGCGAGGGCCTCCGCCGCGGCTCCCGCCGGCGGCACGAGCAGGGTCTTCAGCTCGATGCTGTCGGCGTGCGTGCCGTGGGTGGCCAACCACGCGAGCGCCTCGGCCGTCCCGAACCTGCCCACCTGCGACCGACCTCCCACCGGACGGTGCATCCGCCCCCCGACAGCGGTTCCGCCCCGACCGCGACCCTAGCCGCGCCCCGTGACGCGCGACACCTACCGCGGTGGACCCCCTCCGGTCGTACAGGGGCGTCCGTACGCCCACCGGTCGTTCCGGTGTCCGGAACGACACGGGAGGCCACGCTGCGTGGTTCCTCCAGGCGAGAGCACTGATCGAGACCGCCGCCGGAGATCGATCCACGGTGACGCCCGGTCGCCCCTTGCCGACAGGCGGTCATCTCCCTACTGTCTCCTGTGGCTCAGCACACACCGCTCGACGGCCGTGATCGTCCGGTCGTCGCCGAGATGCGTGTGTCCTGCCGCCCAGTGGTCGACGTCGTCGGCCTGACGGTCGAGTGACCGGTGGCGGCCCGCAGCCTCCTCCCGCACCCGGCCCGAGTCGGCGACGCACCGCGACCCGCGGCGTCCACCGGTCCGCACCGGACGCGTCGCGCGGGCAGAGAGCACCTCGACGGCGTCGCGCCGCCGCGGGCAGGAGGGACATCCATGAGGAGGTACGTCGGATGACGTCCACAGATCGATCGGACGAGCTGCACGCCGCCGGCCTGGACGGGCAGAACAGGACCGCCCTGGGCCGGCTCCTCGGTACCGGCAGCATCGGGCACGCCGAGGTCGGCGACGACGGGATCATGCGGGCCACGGTCCGCATCCCCGAGGACGAGCTGATCTTCGAGCCCTCGATCGTGGTCTTCCCCGAGGGCGGCGAGGTCGAGCTCACGCTCATCAACGACGACAAGAACACCCACTGCGCGGTGCTGCCCCACAACGGTGACCCCAAGATCATTTGGTTGGTCAACCACTCGAAGGGCACGGCTCGCCTCTCGCTGGGCGGCCCCGGCACCTACTACTACGGCTCCACGACCGGCAACGACGAGGGCCGCGGGCTCACGGCGGCGCTCGTGTTCGGCGGCGAGGTCCCCGACGACGCGAAGCAGGACCGTCCGCCGCAGCCGCGCCCGTAGCCCCCCACGCGCAGAGACCGGAGAGGAAACCGATGACCGACTACGTGGACGCCGGCGAGGCCGTCCCGCACCGCACCCTGTCCGCCACCAAGGGCCAGGCCCCGGCGACGAGTGACGTCAACTACGAGCGCATCCTGCAGGCCCGCAGCGAGCCGGAGAACTGGCTCACCTACTACGGCGCCTACGACGGGCAGCGCTACAGCACGCTGGACCAGATCAACAAGGACAACGTCAAGCGCCTGACCCCGGCGTGGGTCTTCCAGGCCGGCATGAACGGCCTGCACTCCGGCGCGTCGACCTACTCGTTCGAGGCCTGCCCGCTGGTCGTCGAGGGCGTCATGTACGTCACCGGCCCGGACGGCAAGATCTGGGCGATCGACGCGGCCACCGGCGAGGAGCTGTGGCGCTACAAGCACGCCTCGCCGTACGACGTGTCGCTCTGCTGCGGCAACGTGAACCGCGGCTGCGCCGTGGGCCACGGCAAGGTCTACATGTACACGCTCAACGCCCACCTCATCGCGCTCGACGCGCAGACCGGCGAGCTGGTCTGGGACGTCGTCAACGGTGACGTGCGCGCGGGCGAGAGCGGCTCGGTCGCCCCGCTGATCGTCAAGGACATGGTCATCGTCGGCTCCGCCGGCGGCGAGTTCGGCCTCCGCGGCCACATGGACGCCTTCGACGCGCAGACCGGCGAGCGGCGCTGGCGCACCTACACGATCCCGAAGCCGGGCGAGCCCGGCTCGGAGACGTGGGGCGACGAGGCCGGCGAGGCGTGGCAGCGCGGCGGGGCCAACTGCTGGGTCACCTCGACCTACGACCCCGAGCTCGAGCTGCTGTTCCAGGGCACCGGCAACCCGGCGCCCGACTTCGACGGTGAGGTCCGCCCCGGCGACAACCTCTACACCGACTCGACCATCGCGGTCGACGTGAACACCGGCGAGATCCGCTGGCACTACCAGTTCACGCCCCACGACCTGTGGGACTACGACTCGACGATGGAGAACCTGCTCTTCGACGCGCCCGACGGCCGCAAGCTGCTCGCGCACGCCGACAAGAACGGCTACTTCTTCGTGCTCGACCGCACCAACGGCGAGCTGGTGCGCGTCTTCCCCTTCGTCGACCGCATCACCTGGGGCGAGATCACGCCGGACGGCAAGGTCACGCCGAAGGTGTACCCGGACGAGGAGGGTGTGCCCGTCCACTTCTGGCCCGGCCCGGCCGGCGGCAAGGAGTGGACGCACATGTCGTACAACCCGAACACCGGGTTGATCTACGTGCCCGTCCAGGAGGTCGGGGCGACGGCGACCCGCCGCCGCCGCGAGTTCCGCGAGAGCATCCCCTACTGGGGCGCCGGTGTGGCCGTCGACCTCGACGACTTCTATGGCTACGTCGCCGCGATCGACCCGCTCACGGGCGAGGAGAAGTGGCGCTGGAACAACGAGTACCCGATGTGCGCCTCGACGCTGAGCACGGCCGGCGGCCTGGTCTTCCAGGGCACCCCGACGGGCGAGCTCGTCGCGCTGGACGCGGACACCGGCGAGAAGCTCTACTCGTTCCAGTGCGGCAGCGGTCACCACTCGAGCCCGTCGACCTACTCGGTCAACGGACGCCAGTACGTGGCCGTGCCGACCGGTTGGGGCGGCTGGGTCGAGGGCTTCCTGCCCGGCCTGCTCGGCGCCTCCGCCGGTGACGCGCTCTTCGTCTTCGCCCTGCCCGAGAGCTGACACCCGCTCCACCACCCGGAGCCATGATCGGAAGGAGAAATCGCATGGAGATGCACGACTGGGAGACCCCGCAGTTCGAGGAGATCGGCGTCGCGCCCGAGGTGACGATGTACGTCGCCCAGATGGACGACTGACCGACACCGCACCGTGAAGGGGCGCCGGAGCAATCCGGCGCCCCTTTGCGATGTCTCCCTCCCCCACTCCCCGGAGATCCGCCAGGAGATGCGATGACCGTCGAGCAGACCGAGGCGCCGGCCGAGGCCACGCGCTGGCTCTGCGAAATGTGTGGATTCATCTATGATCCGGAGGAGGGCGATCCCGACAGCGGTATCCCGCCGGGCACGCCCTTCGAGGACATCCCGGACGACTGGATGTGTCCGATCTGCGGAGCCGAGAAGTCGGACTTCCGCGCGCTGGAGCCGGGCGAGTTCCCGGAGATGTGAGGGTGCAGCCGAAATGATCACCGGGTACGGCCACTTCGTCCAGCTCGCCGAGTCGCTGCAGTGGGACGAGACCACCATCGACCTGACCGCCGACGCCGAGGCGTGGCCCAAGCTCGAGCAGGAGGAGTTCGACCAGGTCCTCGGGCTTCTCGCCGGCTTCTGCGTCGGCGAGACCTCCGTCGCCACGCACCTGACCTCGTTCCAGAGCGCGGCCAGCACGGACGACCGCATGGTCGAGGTCCTGCAGGCCCAGGCCCGGGACGAGGCCCGGCACGCCCGGTTCTTCGACCGGGTCGTGCGCGAGGTCGCCGAGATCCCGGGCGACACCATGGCCGACCGCATCGACGCGCTGCGCGATCGCATCAGCCCGGACCTCCTCGAGCTGTTCGAGGAGCGCCTGCCGGCGACCGCGGCGCGGGTCGCCGAGGACCACGAGCAGCTCACCGCCGCGGTCGGGCTCTACCACATGATCCTCGAGGGCGTGGTGCTCACGGCCGGGCAGCACGCGCTGCTGCAGGCCCTCAAGGGGTGCTCGGTCAAGATGCCGGGCATGGTCAAGGGAATGGAGCTCGTCCTGCGCGACGAGCGCTGGCACATCGGTTTCGGCTCACGCGTGATCCAGAGCGCGGACGTCGTCGACGACCAGATGGAGGAATTGCTCACGCAGGGGGTGAAAGCCGCGTCGGCATGGGGCGACCTGATCTCCCACGACGACATCAAGCACGTCGAGCACCTCCACCAGCGGCGACTCAAGTCCGTCGGCATCAAGTTCTGGTGATCGCCCGAACCCCTGCCGCGGCGACGCCACGGCGGGTATGTTGACCTTCGTCGACAGAAAGGAGGTGGCAGGAGACATGGAGTCGATCTCCACCTGGGAGACGCCGGAGTTCGAGGAATTCGGCGTCGCCCCCGAGGTGACCATGTACGTCGCCCAGCTCGACTGACGACATCGGGTGCAGGGGCGTCGGGCACGTCCCGGCGCCCCTGTCGCCGTCGTACCCCCTGGAGGAATCAGCGATGTGGCTGCGGGTGCTCGGCGCCGGCGCGGGTGGCGGTTTCCCCCAGTGGAACTGCGGGTGCCCCGGCTGCCGCGCGGTGCGCGAGGGCTCGCGTCCCGCGACGCCGCGCACGCAGTCGTCGATCGCGGTGAGCGTCGACCGCTCGACGTGGTTCCTCGTCAACGCCTCCCCCGACCTGCGGGCCCAGATCGAGGCCACCCGCGCGCTGCACCCCCGCGCCGGCCGTGACAGCCCGATCGCGGCGGTGCTGCTCACCGACGCCGAGCTCGACCACACGATGGGCCTGCTGCTGCTGCGCGAGGGCCCGGGCGTCACGGTCCACGCCACCGACGCGTCGTTCGCGACGCTGCGCGAGGGCACCGGATTCCTCACCGCCCTGGAGCGCTACACCGAGGTCGAGCGCCGGCGAGTGGTGCCGGGCGAGTCCGTCGCCCTCGCCGAGGGCCTGAGCTACACGGCGTTCGACGTGCCGACGGTGAAGAAGGCCAGGTTCGGGGGCGGCGCGGACAGCGAGGGCCGGGTCGTCGGCTACCGCTTCACCGACACCGCCACCGGGCGCACCGCCGTGTACCTGCCGGGCGTGCAGGAGATCGTGCCGGCGGTGCACGACGAGCTCGCGGCCGCCGACGTCGTCCTCGTCGACGGCACCACCTGGACCGACGACGAGATGATCCGCCTGGGCCTCGCGTCGAAGACCGCGCGGGACATGGGGCACCTGGCCGTGGGCAGGCCCGGCGGGAGCCTCGAGGTCCTCGCGTCCCTGCCGGCCGAGCGCCGGATCTACGTGCACATCAACAACACGAACCCGATGCTGCTCGAGGACTCCCCCGAGTACGCCGAGGTCGTCGCCCGCGGGGTCGAGGTCGCCCCCGACGGGCTCGAGGTGGAGGTCTGAGAGTGACCACGGTGCAGGCGACGAACGGCCACGGGACGCGTGCCGACAGGGGTGCCGCGGTCGGCCCCGACGAGCTCGTCGAACGGCTGCGCGCCCAGGCGACGCGGTACCACAGCGAGCACGACTTCCACGTGCGGATGAACGCCGGCGAGCTCTCGCCCGCGCAGATCCGGGGCTGGGTGGCCAACCGCTTCTGCTACCAGGAGGCCATCCCCCGCAAGGACGCCGCGATCCTCGGCAACTGTCCCGACCGCGAGGTCCGCCAGCGCTGGATCCGGCGGATCACCGACCACGACGGCACCGACACCACCGAGGGCGGCATCGAGGCGTGGCTGCGCCTGGGCGAGGCCTGCGGCGTGCCCCGGGAGGAGATGGAGGACGGCCGGCACATCGTCCCCACCGTGCGGTTCTCCGTCGACGCCTACGTGACCTTCGCGCGCACCCGGCCGTGGCTGGAGGCCGTCGCGTCGTCGCTCACGGAGCTGTTCGCGCCGGGCCTCATGGCCGAGCGCCTCGCGGCGTTCGAGAAGCACTACACGTGGATCGAGCGCGACGGGCTCGACTACTTCCGCAACCGCCTGCACCAGGCGCCGCGCGACTCCGAGCACGCCCTGGAGATCGTCAAGGAACGCTGCCGCACGGCCGAGCAGCAGGACGCCGCGGTCGCCGCGCTGGCGTTCAAGAACGACGTGCTCTGGAGCATGATGGACGGCATCGACAAGGCCTACCCGGCGTGACCGGTACCGTTCCGCTCACCGGCCGCCCCGCGCTGACGCGCGGGGCGAAGATGCGGTGGGACAAGGCACGGGACCGCCACGTGTTGCTCGGGCCGGAGACGGTCGTGGTGCTCAACCCCACCGGCGCCGACATCCTCGGCCTCTGCGACGGGGCGCGCAGCGTCGCGGACATCGTCGACGAGCTCGGCCGCCGCTACGACCGCGTCGTCGACGAGGAGGTCTCCGGGTTCCTGGAGAAGCTCGTCGCGCGGCGCTGGGTGGTGATCAGCGATGACTGACCTCGACGGACCGCTGGGCCTGCTGGCCGAGCTGACGCACGCGTGCCCGCTGTCGTGCGCGTACTGCTCCAACCCGCTGGAGCTCACGAAGCGCTCGCAGGAGCTGAAGACCGACGACTGGCGCCGGGTGCTCGACCAGGCCGCCGACCTCGGCGTGCTGCAGGGCCACTTCTCCGGCGGCGAGCCGCTGCTGCGCCGCGACGTCGTCGACCTCGTGGCCCACGCGAGCGGGCTGGGGATGTACACCAACCTCGTGACCAGCGCGATCGGGCTGTCGCGCCCACGCGCCGAGGCGCTGCACGCGGCCGGGCTCGACCACGTGCAGGTCTCGATCCAGGCCGACGAGCCGGTGCTCTCGGACCGCCTGGCCGGCATCTCCTCGTTCGACAAGAAGATGGAGGCCGCGCGGCTGGTGAAGGAGCTCGGCTGGCCGCTGACGCTCAACGTCGTGCTGCACCGGCAGAACATCGACCGGATCGGCGCCATCCTCGACCGCGTCGAGGAGCTGGAGGCCGACCGCGTCGAGCTCGCCAACACCCAGTACTACGGGTGGGCGCTGCGCAACCGGTCGGCGCTGCTGCCGAGCCGCGAGCAGCTCGAGCACGCCGAGGCCGTGACCCGGGAGGCCCGCGAGCGCCTGCGGGGCCGCACCGACGTCATCTACGTGATCCCCGACTACTACGCGCAGTACCCCAAGCCGTGCATGGGCGGGTGGGGATCGCGCCAGCTCGTGGTGGGCCCGGAGGGCAACGCGTGGCCGTGCCTGGCCGCGCACGAGCTGCCGCTGCCGCCCGCGAACGTCCGCGAGCACGACCTCGCGTGGATCTGGCGCGACTCGCCGCTGTTCGGCGCGTTCCGCGGCACCGACTGGATGCCCGACCCGTGCGCGAGCTGCGACCGCCGCGAGGTCGACCTCGGCGGCTGCCGCTGCCAGGCGTTCCAGCTGACCGGGGACATGCACCGCACCGACCCGGTCTGCGTCCTGTCGCCGGACCGGCACCTCGTCGACGAGGCGGTGGCGGCGGCCAACGACCCGGCCGGGCCCGCCACGCCGGCCCGCGAGCCGGTGCTCGTGCCGATGCCGGAGCTGGTCTCGCGGCCGCACCGCGCGGACTGACCGTCCGGACGGGGTAATCCGGTCATTCCGGGCCCTAGGCTCGGCCGATCCGGACCCCGGAGAGAGGAGGCCCCGCCATGTCGGGTGGTGGAGGGAAGATCGAGCAGCGGGTGATCCTGACGCGTCAGGAGGCCGCGCGGTGGCTGCACGAGGTGGCGTCGGCGCTCGAGGCGGGCGGCACCGCCGAGATCTCGCTCGTCGGGCCGACGGTGGCGCTGAACCTCCCGGAGGAGGAGTTCGAGGTCGAGCTGGAGCTCGAGCCGTACGGCGACAAGGTGGAGCTCGAGATCGAGTTCGTGTGGCCGCGGCGCGATGCGACCTCCAACCACCGCACGACGGTCGCGGCGCCGCAGGCCCTGCGCTGAGATCCCGGCGCTGAGATCCCGGCGCGCGATCGCGGACGGGTCATTGCGGTGCCGGACCGCGACCGGTAACCATGCCGTGTGTCCGTGGTCGCGATCACCTTCGCCCTCGTCGCCCTGGCGGAGATCGCGGACACCAGCGGGCTCGTGACGCTCGTGCTCGCCACCCGCTTCCCGGCGCGGTGGGTGCTGCTCGGTGTGTTCGCCGGGATGCTCGTGCACGTCGGCGTGGCGATCGCGGCCGGCAGCCTCGTCTCGCTGCTCCCGCAACGCCCGCTCGAGGCGGTCCTCGCCGTCGTCCTGCTCGTCGGCGCGGTGCTGCTGTGGCGCGAGGGCAACGAGGACGACGACGATGATGACGACGACGAGGTCGGCGGCCAGGCGCCGCGCACCCGGTGGGGCGTGTTCGCGACGGCGTTCGGGGTCACCGCGCTCTCCGAGCTCGCCGACCCGTCACAGATCCTCACGGCCGCGCTGACCGCCCGGTACGGCGACCCGCTGCTCGTCGCGATCGGGGCGCTCCTCGGCCTGTGGGCGGTGTCGGCGATCGCGGTGTACGGAGGCAACCGGCTGCGGCGCTACGTCCCGGTGGTGTGGATCACGCGGGTGGCCGCCGCGATCATGGTCGTGCTCGCGGTGATCAGCGCGGTCGACGCGATCCGCGGCTGAGGGACGACCCGCGGTGCTCGCGATCCTCGAGTTCGCCCTCGGCCTCGCGGTGCTGGTCTACAGCGCGGAGAAGCTGATCGGCCTCCTGGTCGGCGTCGCCAGCCGCTGGGCGATCTCGCTGTTCCTCGTCGCCGTCGTCTTCACCGGGATCGAGTTCGACGACCTCGCGTTCGGCGTCGTGCTGTCCGTCGAGGACCTCCGCGACGTCGCGCTCGGCACCGTCATCGGCACCACGGTGGCCCTCACGGGCGTGGTGCTCGCGCTGGCCGCGATCGTCGCGCCCACCGCCGTCGAGGTGCCGCGCGACTACCTGGGGCTGTTCGCCGCCGCCCCCGTCGTCCTCTACGCGCTCGCCCTGACCGGGACGCTGGGGACCGCCGCGGCGGTGGTGCTCCTCGTGCTGTTCGCGGGGTTCGTCGGGTGGGTCGCGCTGCGCGAGTACGGCGCGCGGCGCCCGGTGTGGCGGCACGCGGGGCTCTACGAGCAGCTCGACCACGCCACCCTCGGCGGCGGCCGGGCACCGGGTCGCCCCGGGCAGGCCCCGGCGCCGCGGCGGCTCGACGTGCCGCCCGGCCTGCGGATCGACCGGGGCTTCCTGCGCGCCCGGCGGCACTCCCCCGGCGGCGCCCTGGCGCTGGCCCTGCTCGCCCTGGCGGGCGTCGTCGTCGGCGCCGTCGTCGCCGGCGAGGGCACCGAGGCGGTCCTGCGGACCTCCGGGCTCTCGGGGACGGTCTTCGGCGTCACGGTCGCGACCCTCGCGCTCTCGCTCGAGGACGTCCTGCTCACCGTCGAGCCCGCCCGCCGCGGCGCCCCCGAGATCGGCGTGGCGAACGTCGTCGGCAGCGTGGTGTTCTCCGTGACCGGCAAGCTCGCGATCGTCCTGCTCGCCGGCGGCGCCGTCACCGTCACGCCCGACGTCCTGCGCTGGCACCTGCCGGTGCTGGTGCTGATGACCGGGCTCGCGGCCACGTTCCTCGCGACCGGACGGCTGCGGCGCTGGCACGGGGTCGTGCTGCTCGGCCTCTACGCCGCGTACTTCGCGGTCAGCCTGGCGGCGTTCGGGGCGGCACCGCTCGGCGGCTGACCGGCCTCAGGGCGGGCCGGCCGACCAGTCGTGCCCGGAGAGGCCGGTCCGCGCACCCGGCAGCTCGACGTAGTGGTCGAGGGCCGCGAGCAGCAGGGACGGGTCGGTGTCGAGCCCGGCCGTGGGCAGCACCAGCGTGCGGACGCCGTCGGGCCGACCGGGCGGGCCCGCCGTGAGGTGCTCGACGAGCGGCGTCACCGGCACGTCGACGACGTCGAGCGCGACCCGGCGCGGACGCCCGTCGGCGTGCTCCGGGCCGTGGGAGCGCACGGCGAGGACGTGGCCCCACGGGAGGGCGACGCCGTCGCGCCGGGTGTCGATCTCCACGCCGTCGGCGGTCAGGGCGATCGCCCGCAGCCGCCGGCCCCGCCCGTAGCGGGCGACGAGGGCCCACCGGGGGGTCCGCCCGGGCCGCTCGCGGCGGCGCGGGCCGACCCCGCGCGCGGTCCTCACGGCACCCCGGCGAGCAGCAGCACCGCGGTGGTGACGCCCGCGCCCACCACCAGGCCGGCGAGCACCTGCGCGAGCGTGTGCGCCCGCAGGACCAGGCGCGCCCAGCCGACCACCGGCACCGCGAGCCACGAGAGCCCCCACCAGGGACCGCCCAGCAGCGTCAGCACCGCGGCCGCCGCCGCGACGACGGCGGTGTGGAAGCTGACCTTCCACACCAGCGTGATCCCCGTCGCCACCCCGACGGTGACGAGCACGGCGAGCTGCAGCGCGGTGATCGCCCGGGGCGCGCCCGCCGCCAGCAGCACCACGACCCCGACCGCCACCGAGAGCGCCGCCAGGCCCAGCGGCACCGCCCGCTGCTCGCGTTCGCGCAGGTGGTGGTCGGTGTAGCGCCCGGTGCGCACGCCGCGGTCGACGATGAACGCCGGGATCGCCACGGTGAACAGCATCCCGATCAGCGACCACGCCACCCCCGCCGGCCCGGCCGCCAGCGCCCCGACCACCGGGTAGAGCACGGCGAGCAGCAGCGTCGGCGACGTCACCGTCGTGACGAGCGCGGCGGCGCGCCGGGCGCGCGTCGCGGCGACGGGGACGGTCACGCACCGGAGCCTAGGCGGCGCCGGAGATCACGCAGGTGGTAGGCAGGGCCCGTGAGTCGGGACGCACAGCTCGTGCTGGCCGTGGTGACGGCGCCACCGGGGCGTCTGCTGCTCGTCCACCGGCCGGGCGAGATGCCGCCCGCGGTGCTGCCCGGCGGGCGGCCGCAGGCCAAGGAGTCGCCCGGCGCGACCGCCGAGCGCGGCTGCCGCGAGGAGACCGGCGTCGAGATCCGCGCGGGCCGCCAGCTCGGGCGGCTCAACGTCGACGGCATCGCGACGATCTACGTCGCCGCGAGCCCCCGCTACGACGTCGACCCGGAGGCCATCCCCGACAGCGTCCGCGCGGGCTGGTACCTCCACGACCAGGTCGACCTCGTGCTGCCGGACCTCTGGGCGCCGGTGCGGGCGCACCTGGCCAAGACGATCCGGCGGCGCTGAGGCACGAAGCATCAAGAGGAGCACGCCGATGGGGGAGCTGCCGACCGGGAGGCCGAGGTCAGACCGGCAGGACCGTCGGGACGATCATCGGGCGGCGGCGGTAGGTCTCCCCCACCCACTTGCCGACGACGCGGCGCACCGCCTGGGCGATGCGGTGGGTGTCGGTGATGCCCTCGGCCTCCGTGCGCGAGAGCTCCATCTCGACCAGCGACACGACGTCCTCGAGCGCCTTGGGGTCGTCGGAGAAACCCCGCCCGGAGATGCGCGGCGGTGCCACCGCGCGCCCGGTGGCGGCCTCGACGGCGACCGTGATGGCGATGAAGCCGCCCTCGCCCAGGACGAGACGGTCCGAGAGCGTCGACTCGCCGACGTCACCGACCTGGTTGCCGTCGACGTAGACGTGCCCGACCTCGACCCGCCCGGAGATCGCCGCGTGCCCGTCGACGAGGTCGACGACCACGCCGTCCTCGGCGATCACGACGTTCTCGACGCCGGTGCGCCGCGCGATCTCGGCGTTGGCCCGCAGGTGGCGCCACTCGCCGTGCACCGGCATGACGTTGCGCGGCCGCAGCGCGTTGTAGAGGAACAGCAGCTCGCCCGCCGACGCGTGCCCGGAGACGTGCACGCGGGCGACGCCGGAGTGCACGACCTCGGCGCCGAGGCGGGTCAGGCCGTTGATGACGGCGAAGACGGCCGTCTCGTTGCCGGGGATGAGGCTCGAGAGCAGCACGACGGTGTCGCCCGGCACGATCGTGATCTGCCGGTGGTCGCCGCGGGCCATCCGCCCGAGCGCCGAGAGCGGCTCCCCCTGGGACCCGGTCGAGACCAGGACGACGTCGGACTCGGGCATCGCGAGGGCGTCGTCGAGGTCGACCAGCAGCCCCTCGGGCACGCGGAGCAGGCCGAGGTCGGTGGCGATGCCCATGTTGCGGACCATCGAGCGGCCCGTGAAGCACACCTTGCGGCCGTGCTGCGCGGCGGCGTCGAGCACCTGCTGGACACGGTGCACGTGGCTCGCGAAGCAGGCGACGATCAGTCGGCTCGGCGCCTTGCGGAACACGTCGTCGATCACCGGGGCGATGTCGCGCTCCGGGGTGACGAAGCCGGGGACCTCGGCGTTCGTGGAGTCGACGAGCAGCAGGTCGACGCCCTCGTCGCCGAGCCGCGAGAAGCCGGCGAGGTCGGTCAGCCGCCCGTCGAGGGGCAGCTGGTCGAGCTTGATGTCGCCGGTGTGCAGCACCGTGCCGCCCGGGGTGCGGACGGCGACCGCCAGCGCGTCGGGGATCGAGTGGTTCACCGCGAAGAACTCGCAGTCGAACGTCCCGTGGTGGTTGCGCTCGCCCTCGCGGACCTCGAGCAGCCGCGGCGTGAGCTGGTGCTCCTTGCACTTGGCCGCGACCAGGGCGAGCGTGAAGCGCGAGCCGACGACGAGCAGGTCCGGGCGCTGGCGCAGCAGGAACGGCACGGCACCGATGTGGTCCTCGTGCCCGTGCGTGAGCACCAGCGCGTCGACGGCGTCGAGGCGGTCCTCGACGGCGCGGAAGTCCGGCAGGATCAGGTCGACCCCGGGTGAGTCCTCGGAGGGGAACAGCACCCCGCAGTCGACGATGAGCAGCCGGCCGCCGTACTCCAGCACGGTCATGTTGCGGCCGATCTCGCCGATGCCGCCGAGCGCGACGACGCGCAGCGCCCCCTCGGGCGTCGGCGGCGGCGTGCCCTCGGAGCCGGGGACCGACTGGGTGGGGACGCCGGAGCCGCGGGCGCAGTCGTGGTCGTGCTGGCCCTGCTGCTGGCCCTGCTGCTGGCCCTGCTGCCGGCCCTGCTGCTGGCCCTGGTCGGGGCGGCGGGCGGTGGAGCGGCTCATCGGACGGTCCCCGGGGTGGGGGTGGTACGGGCGGTGATCGGGTCCTCCTGGGACTGCGACTGGGATGTGCTGGTGCGGGTGCGGCTCACAGGCCGCGGTCGAGCGCCATGACCGCGGCGACGTCGGCGGGCTCGCCCTCGGGGTGCACGACGCACTCGTCGCGCCCCGCGGCGTGCAGGAGCAGCTCACCGGGCTCACCGGTGAGGATGACGGTGCGGGGCCCCGAGCGCACGGCGTGCTCCTCACCGTCGGGGCGGCGCAGCGTGACGGCCACCGGGCTGGAGCGGTAGCTCAGCCGCCCGAGGAGGCCGGCCATGCGCCACAGCTGGCGGTCGCGCGCCGCGTCCGGCGGGCGGGGCGACCAGCCCGACTGCGCGCGGCGCACGTCCTCGTGGTGGATGAAGAACTCCTGGACGTCGACGGCGCGCAGCGGCGGCAGCGCCATCGGGCACCAGAACGGCGGGCCGGAGCGCAGCGTGCCCACCAGCTCGCCGAACTCGCCGCGCGCCACCTGCGACTGCACGTGCTGCGTCCAGCCGGCGAGCGGCGGGATGAGGATGCCCGGCGCCGCGTCGGGACGGCGCTCGCGGGTGATGAGGTGGGCGAGGAGGTCGCGCGTCGTCCAGTCGCCGCACAGCGTCGGCTCGTCCGGGCCGAGCCGCAGGAACAGGTCGGCGAGATCGCGACGCTCGGCGTCGGCGATCTGGGCGGCACTCATGGACTCCTCCTACCCGGTGGCCGCGCGACGATCACGCCGGCGACCTCGCGGGGTCACCCCTCGGCGACGAACGGGCTGCTCGCGACCTCGGAGCCGCCGGGCAGCCGGGTGATCTCGAAGTCGGCGAACACGTTGGGGACCTCGGCCTGCAGGATCTTCAGGCAGGCGACGGCGAGGTCGCGGATCTCGACGTCGGCGTGCTCGCTCGCGCGCATGGCGATGAAGTGGCGCCAGGCGCGGTAGTTGCCGGTGACGACGATGCGCGTCTCGGTGGCGTTGGGCAGCACGGCGCGCGCGGCCTGGCGGGCCTGCTTGCGGCGCAGCGTGCGGTTGGGCTCGTCGGCGAAGCGCTCCTCGAGCCCGGCGAGCAGCTTCTCGTACGACGCGAGGGCGGCGGCGCTCGCCTCGGCGAACAGCTGGTGCAGCTCGGGGTCGTCGGCGATGACGTCGGGCTCGACCATGGCCGCGTCGCGCTCGGGCACGTAGCGCTGGGAGAGCTGCGAGTAGGAGAAGTGCCGGTGGCGGATCAGCTCGTGGGTGAGGCTGCGCGACATGCCGGTGAGGTAGAAGCTGACGGTGCCGTGCTCGAGCACCGAGAGGTGCCCGACCTCGAGGATGTGGCGCAGGTAGCCCGCGTTGCTGGCCGTCGCCGGGTTGGGCTTGCTCCACGACTGGTAGCAGGCCCGGCCCGCGAACTCCGCGAGCGCCTGGCCGCCGTCGGCGTCGGTCTCCCACGGCACCCCGGGCGGCGCGCGGAACTCGGTCTTCGCGATGAGCGTGACCTCGGGCTGAACGGTCTCCGGCACGGCTCCACGGTAAATGACACCATCATGGTGGCGGCCACGCTGGCATGGTGTCACAGTGGTGTCATGGACCTGACACCGTACGTCTCCTCCCTCCGGGACGACCTCGCCGCGGCGGCCGCCGTCGGCGACGAGGCCACCACGCGCGCTGCCGGCTCGCTCGCCGCCGCCCTCGAGCCCGCCGTCCGGCTGGCGCTGATGAACGCCCTGTCCGACCTCGCCGGCGAGGTCACCGAGGCCCTCGGCGACCGCACGGTCTCGCTGCGCCTGGCCGGGCGCGAGGTGGACGTGGTCGTCGACCGTCGCGACGGCGGTGCCGGCGGTGCTGACGAGGGCTTCTACGCCGGCCCGTCGTCGTCCCCCTTCGCCGGGGCGCCGAACGGCGGCGGCCCCGGGGGCCCGCACCGCCAGACGCCGCCCCCGCCGCCGCCCGGCCCGGGCTTCCCCGGCGGCTTCGGGGGTCCCGGCGGTCCGGACGTCGGCGACATCTCGCGGATGACGCTGCGCCTGGTCGACCAGATCAAGGGCCAGGCCGAGAAGGCCGCCGCCGCACAGGGCATGTCGCTGAACTCGTGGATCGGCCAGGCCGTGCAGGGCGCCCTGCGCCAGCACGGCGGTCCGCGCGGCGGCTCGTGGGGCGGCTGGGACGGTGGCTGGGACCGCGGGCGGGGTGAGAGCCGCGACGAGAGCCGCGACGAGAACTGGCGCAAGGGCTGGGACCAGGGGGCACCGGGCGGGTCCGGCACGACCGGCAGCACCGGGTCCGGCCCGTCCGCCCCGCCGTCCACCCCGCCGTCCACCCCGAAGGACGACGGTGACGACGGCGGCGTCGACGGGTGGGTGAAGGGGTGACCGCCCCGGCGCGCGAGGCCGTCGGCCACGGACCGGGGCCCGCGGACCTCGACCTCGCCCTCGACGCCGGCACGGTCCGCGTCCACCTCGACGACGCGGAGACCACCGACCCGGGCGCGGACACCGTCCGCGTGCGGGTGGAGGTCGACCCGGACGCCCCGCCCGGCTGGCTGCGGGGGCTGTCGGGGCTGCTCGGCCTCCTCGGGAGCTTCGGCGGTGGCAGCGCTCCGCAGGACCCCGACGAACGCGCCGCGGCCGCCGTCGCCGCGACGACCGTCGACTGGAACGAAGACGCCCGGCGCCTCACGGTGCGCGGGCCGCGGGAGACCGCGCTGCGCGGCATCCCGCTCGCCGTCACCGTCCGGGCCCCCGCCGGGTCGTCGCTGCGGCTGCGGGCCGGCGCCGCGCGCGTGCGCGTCGAGGGCCGCGCGGACGAGGTGTCGGTGCACGGCAACGGCGAGGTCGACCTCGACGAGGTCACCGGGCGCGCCGAGCTGCGCTGCGGGGCCGGCGAGGTGCGCGTCGCCCGTCTCGGCGGCCCGCTGCGCATGACCGGCGGGGCGGGCGGGGTGCGGATCGACCACGTCCTGGGCCCCGCCGAGATCACCACGGGCGCCGGGCGGGTGCGGCTCGGCGAGGTCCGGGCGGACGTCGCCGTGCGCGCCGCGGCGGGCGACGTCGAGATCGCGGACGCCGTGGCCGGCGACGTCGAGCTCGGCACGGGCGTCGGGTCGCTGTGGGTGGGCGTGCACGCCGGCGTCGACGCCCAGGTCCGCCTCGACGCGACCGTCGGCCGGGTGCGCAGCGAGCTCCCGGTGCGCCCCGAGCGACCCGAGACCGTCGACGGCGGCCCGCTGCGCGTGCGCGCCCGCACCGGCGCCGGCGACGTCACCGTCGCCACCGCCCGCACCCCGGCGCTGCCCACCGCGTCGTGACCCGCCCCCGGAACGAGCGAGGGGGCCCTCCGGTCGGCTAGATCGACCGAAGGGCCCCCTCGCTCAGGGCCGCGGTGGCGCTCCCCGTTCTGGCCAGGGGCGCCCCTCGCCCGTCTATCCGACCGAGGGTGCCCCTCGCTCAGCACGGGGGTGCGCGGTACGACGCGCCTAGTCCGAGCGCGCGCCCGCCAGGGTGGCGCCGAGGACGTCGTGGTTGAGCTGGGAGATCGTCGCCAGCGGGATACCCTTGGGGCACACCTCGTGGCAGGCCCCGACGTTGGTGCAGCCGCCGAAGTCCAGCTCGTCCTGCTTGGCGAGCATGTTGACCGCCCGGGTCTGGCGCTCGGGCTGCCCCTGCGGGAGCAGGCCGAGGTGGGTCACCTTGGCCGCGGTGAACAGCATCGAGCTGCCGTTCGGGCAGGCCGCGACGCAGGCGCCGCAACCGATGCAGGTGGCCGCGTCGAACGCGTCGTCGGCCGACACCTTGTCCACCGGGATCGCGTGCGCCTCGGGCGCCGATCCCGTGTTGACCGAGACGTAGCCGCCGGCCTTGATGATCTCGTCGAAGGCGCTGCGGTCGGTGACGAGGTCCTTCACCACCGGGAACGCCCGGGCCCGCCACGGCTCGATGTCGATGGTGTCGCCGTCGTCGAAGTGCCGCATGTGCAGCTGGCACGTCGTGGTGTTCTTCTGCGGGCCGTGCGGGGTCCCGTTGATGACCATCGCGCACGAGCCGCAGATGCCCTCACGGCAGTCGTGGTCGAAGGACACCGGGTCCTTGCCGTCCAGCTGCAGCTTCTCGTTGAGCACGTCGAGCATCTCGAGGAACGACATGTCCGGCTCGACGTCGTCGAGGGTGTACTTCTGCATCTTGCCCTTGGCGTCGGGTGACGCCTGGCGCCAGATGCGCAGGGTGAGCTTCACGATCGGACTCCGCTACTTGTAGCTGCGCTGGCTCGGGTGCACGTAGTCGAACTCGAGGTCCTCCTTGTGCAGCACCGGCCGCTGGTGGTCTCCGCCGTACTCCCAGGCCGCGACGTACGAGAAGTTCTCGTCGTCGCGCTGGGCCTCGCCGTCCTCGGTCTGGTGCTCGACGCGGAAGTGGCCGCCGCACGACTCCTCGCGGTGCAGCGCGTCGATGCACATGAGCTCGGCGAGCTCCATGAAGTCGGCGACGCGGCCGGCCTTCTCGAGCGACTGGTTGAAGCCGTCACCGGTGCCGACGATCTTCACGTCGCGCCAGAACTCCTCGCGCAGCGAGGGGATCCGGTCGAGGGCCTTCTCCAGGCCCTCCTTGCTGCGGGCCATGCCGCACTGGTCCCAGACCAGCTGGCCGAGCTCGCGGTGGAACGAGTCGACGGTGCGGTGGCCGTTGGCCGAGAGCAGCTTGTCGATGCGCGAGCGGGTGGCCTCGACCGCCTCGGTGACGGCCGGGTGGTCGTCGGGCACCTCGTCGAACGGGGCGTCGGCGAGGTAGTCGGCCACCGTCGTCGGCAGCACGAAGTAGCCGTCGGACAGGCCCTGCATCAGCGCCGAAGCGCCGAGGCGGTTGGCGCCGTGGTCGGAGAAGTTGGCCTCGCCGCCCACGAACAGGCCCGGGATCGTCGAGCGCAGGTCGTAGTCGACCCACAGCCCGCCCATCGTGTAGTGGATGGCCGGGTAGATGCGCATCGGGACCTCGTACGGGTCGTCACCGGTGATGCGCTGGTACATCTCGAAGAGGTTGCCGTACTTGGCCTCGACGGCGTGGCGCCCGAGGCGCTCGATGGCGTCCTTGAAATCGAGGTACACGCCCAGCCCACCGGGCCCGACGCCGTGCTCGGCGTCGCACATGTTCTTCGCAGCGCGCGAGGCGATGTCGCGCGGGACGAGGTTGCCGAACGCCGGGTACTGGCGCTCCAGGTAGTAGTCGCGCTCGTCCTCGGGGATGTCGTTCGGGTGGCGGTCGTCGCCGCGCTCCTTGGGCACCCACACCCGGCCGTCGTTGCGCAGCGACTCCGACATCAGCGTCAGCTTCGACTGGTACTCGCCGGAGACCGGGATGCAGGTCGGGTGGATCTGCGTGTAGCAGGGGTTCGCGAACAGCGCGCCCCGCTTGTGCGCCCGCCAGGCCGCCGTGACGTTCGAGCCCTTGGCGTTGGTCGACAGGTAGTAGACGTTGCCGTAGCCGCCCGAGCAGAGGATGACCGCGTCGGCGAGGTGGGTCTCGACCGCGCCGGTGAACAGGTTGCGGGTGACGATCCCGCGCGCCTTCCCGTCCACGACGATGAGGTCGAGCATCTCGGTGCGCGGGTGCATCTCGACGGTGCCGGCCGCGACCTGCCGCTCCAGGGCCTGGTACGCGCCGAGCAGGAGCTGCTGGCCCGTCTGCCCGCGGGCGTAGAAGGTGCGCGAGACCTGCGTGCCACCGAAGGAGCGCGTGTCGAGCAGGCCGGAGTACTCGCGGGCGAACGGCACGCCCTGCGCCACGCACTGGTCGATGATGTTGAGGCTGACCTCGGCCAGGCGGTGGACGTTCGACTCCCGCGAGCGGAAGTCGCCGCCCTTGACGGTGTCGTAGAACAGGCGGTGCACCGAGTCGCCGTCGTAGCGGTAGTTCTTCGCGGCGTTGATGCCGCCCTGCGCGGCGATGGAGTGCGCGCGGCGCGGGCTGTCCTGGAAGCAGAACGACTTCACGTGGTAGCCGGCCTCGCCCAGCGTGGCCGCCGCGGCGCCGCCGGCCAGGCCGGTGCCCACGACGATGACGCTCATCTTGCGGCGGTTGGCCGGGTTGACCAGGCGCGCGGAGAACTTGCGGTCGTTCCACCGGTCGCCGATCGGGCTGTCCGGGGCGCGGGTGTCGGCGATCGCGTCGCCGACGACGTAGCGGCCCTCGCCCTGCGTGGCGGTGGGCTCTTGCTGCAGTTCCGACATGGTCACCTCACCAGACCGGTCATGACCGAGATCGGGATGATCACGAAACCGATCGTGATCACCGCGGCCACGACGAACGAGAAGGTCTTGAGCGCGTTCTGCTTGAGAGCGCTGTTCCGGCCGAAGGTCTGGATCGCCGACCACAGGCCGTGCCGGATGTGGAGGCCCAGCGCGACGACGGCCAGGATGTAGAAGATCGCGACGACGGGCCGGTCGAAGCTGGCGACGAGCTTTTCGTAGGCGCCCGCCCCGGGCGGCGCGGGGTTCACGGTGCCGGTCGTCAGGTCGAGGATGTGCCAGATCACGAACAGACCGACGATCACCCCGCCCCAGCGCATGGTGCGAGCGGCGTAGCTGCCCTCCCACTTCTGCCGGTGCTGGTACCCGATCGGCCGTGCCCGCTTCGCGCGGTACCAGAGCGCGAACGCCGCCCAGACGTGCAGCACGACGCTGCCGAGCAGGACCACGCGCAGGACCCAGAGCACCCCGGAGTAGCCGAAGATGTCCGCGCCGAGGGTGCGGAGGTGCTCGGAGTAGTCGTCGAACGCCGTGATCCCGAAGAAGATCTTCAGGTTGCCGAGCATGTGGGCGATGACGAAGAGCAGGAAGATCCCACCGGTCACCGCCATGACCGACTTCTTCCCGACGGACGAGCCCCACGTCCTCGAGACGATGTTGCGCTGCGGGGTGATGACCACGTGAGGACGGTAAGTCGAGCAACCCCCAAGCGCTAATGCATGCCACACGGCCGTGCCATAGCGTGGAGCTATGGCGATGACCATCAAACAGCTCAGCTACTTCCTCGCTGTGGTGGACACGGGCCGGTTCACGCAGGCAGCGGCCCTGTGCCGGGTCGCCCAGCCGACGCTGAGCAAGCAGATCCGCAGCTTGGAGGAGGACCTGGGCGAGACGTTGCTCACGCGCGGTCACGACAACGTCACACCCACTCCGGCGGGCGAGGCCCTCCTGCCGCTCGCCCGGCGCATCGTCGCCGACTCCGAGACGGCCCGGATGGAGATCGCCGAGCTCGCCGGCCTGCGCCGGGGCCGCCTGCGTCTGGGGGCGACGCCGAGCCTGTGCGTCAGCGTCGTCGCCGACGTGCTCGAGGTCTTCCACGGCCGCTACCCGGGCATCGCCATCCAGATCTCCGAGGGCGGCTCGCAGGACCTCGTCGCCGACCTGCAGCGCGGCCAGCTCGACGTCGCGCTCGTCATCGACCGCACCGAGGCCGTCTCCGACCTCGCCCTCACCCCGGTGCTGCGAGAGGAGCTCGTCGTGGTCGCCGGCCGCGGGTGGCCCGACCTCGGCGCCCACATCGGCGTCGCCGAGCTCGCCGAGTACCCGCTCGTGGTCAACCGGCCCGGCTACGAGCTGCGCGAGGTGACGCTCGCGGCGTGCGCCGCCGCCGGGGTCACCCCGCGCATCGCCGTCGAGGGCGGCGAGATGGACGCCGTGCTGCGGATGGTGGAGCGGGGCCTCGGCGTCGCGATCGTGCCGAGCCTCGTGCTCGCCGGGCACCCGTCACTGCGCGCGACCCGGCTCGACGGCGGGGCCTGGAGCCACCGCACGATCTCGCTGGCCCACCGCACCGACGTCGCCCCCACCCGCGCCGCCCAGGCCTTCCGCGAGGACCTGCTGGCCGTGCTCGCCCGCACCGCGCGCACGGGCCACCTGCCGCCCGGGGTGCGCTACGTCCACCCCCCCACGTTGTCGGCCTGAGCCTTGACCGCCTGAGAAAGGGCGGGCGCCAGGTCGCCGCCCTCGACCACCACGCCCTCGAGACCGAGCCACCCGGCCATCGTCGCGAGCTCGGCGGCGAGGGCGTCGGCGACGCGGGCCTCGCCGGGGTGGTCGCGCCCGCCCTCGAGGAACGCCCCGGGCACCCGCAGCACGCCCGCGACCCGGTCGGCCTTGAGGTCGACCCGCGCGACCAGCCGGCCGTCGAGCAGGAACGGGAAGACGTAGTAGCCGTGCGTGCGCTTCTCGGCGGGCGTGTAGATCCCGATGCGGTAGTGGAAGTCGAACAGCCGCAGCGTGCGCGCCCGGAACCAGATCAGCGGGTCGAACGGCGCGAGCAGCGCCTGCCCGGTGACCCGCCGCGGCCGCGGGGCGTCGGGAGACAGGTAGGCGGGGGCACCCCAGCCCTCCACCTCGACCGGCACCAGCTCGCCGGCGTCGACGAGCTCGGCCACCGCGGCCTGGCTCTCACCGGGCGGCAGGCGGAAGTAGTCGCGCAGGTCCGGCTCGGTGGCCACGCCGAGGGCACCCGCGGCGTGCCGGGTGAGCGCGCGCATCGCCTCCTCGCGGGCCGGCTCGCGGGCCAGGACGTCGGCCGGGAGCACGCGCTCGGGCACCTCGTAGGCGCGGCGGAAGCCCCGCCGCGTGCCCGTGGTGAGCGCGCCGGTGGCGAACAGGTGCTCGCAGGCCACCTTGACGTCCGAGCGCTGCCACCAGCCGCCGTACGCGCGGGCCCGCCGGTCGCCGGCGTCGCCGAGCACCTCCGCGACCTCCGACGCCTCGAGCGGCCCGTGCTGCGCCACCGCGTCGTGCACGGCGTCGAGGACGTCGGGCCGGTGGTCGAGCGCCGCGCCGAGCCACCGGCTGGTGCGTGCGGAGTTGTCGCGCATCCGCCAGCGGAACAGCGGCCAGTCCTCCACCGGCAGCAGGCTCGCCTCGTGCACCCAGTACTCGACGAGCGTGCGGCGCCGGCCCTCCGCCCGCGTGCGCGGCCAGGCCAGCGCGTCGAGCGCGTCGCGGTCGTACGGGCCCAGCCGGGAGAACAGCGGCGCGTAGTGCGCGCGCACGGCGACGTTGACCGAGTCGAGCTGCAGCAGCCCGAGACGCCGGACCCCGGCGTCGAGCGTGCCCCGGGTGGGCCGCCCGCGCCGGGCCGGCCCGGCGAGGCCCTGCGCCGCCACGGCCGTGCGCCGCGCCTGCGCCGCCGACATCGTCTCCACGGGGCCGATCCTGCCGGAGACCCCCGACAGGAGACGTAGCGGAGCGGAGCTCGACCATCGACACAGCGGGCGGAATGACCGGGCCCGCACCAGCGTTGACCTGGGTAAACGCTGTGAGGAGGACCCATGGTCGGGGACCGTGTGGAGATCGTCGTCGACGCCGGTGGCGCGACGCGGACGTGGGAGGTGGAGGCCACCCGGGCCGGGCGGCGCGTGGAGATCGCGCACGGCCGTGGCGTGGTGGAGGTCAGCGAGGTGACCCGGGGCGGGACGCCGGTGCGGACGGCGCGCTTCATGGCGTCGCGCGTGCTCGCGCTCGTCGAGCACCCGGCCGCTACCGCCCGCATGTCCGACGACGAGCCGCCGGCGCTGCCCCTCCCTCGTCCGGCCTAACCGCCGGAGAGATCGTCACGGAGAGCCTGGATCCCGGGGCCCGCGTCGCCCAGGATGTGATCGTGACCCCGGGTGTCCAGGACATGATCGCCGCCGCACGCCGGCCCGCCGAGGCCGTGCTGGAGCACGTCGGGCCCGGCAGCCAGATCGTCGCCAACTCGTCGAACGGTGATCCCGCGACCGTGCTGGACGCCCTCGAGGCCGCCGGCGACCGGCTGGACGGCGTGCGCGTGCACCAGATGCTCGCGCCGCGCCCGCGCCCGTCGATCGAGGGCAAGATCCCGGGGTTGCGGCACGTGTCGTGGTTCCTCTCCCCCGCGACGCGCGACGCGTTCCGCGCCGGGCACTGCGACCTGGTGCCCAACAACTTCAGCGACGTGCCGCGACTGATGCGCCGCTCCGTGCGGCCCGACCTCGTCATCGCCTCGGTGTCGCCGCCGGACCGCCACGGCTACTTCTCGCTCGGCACCGACGCCACCTACAGCGCGGCGTTCATCGGCGAGGTGCCGTTCTTCGTCGAGGTCAACGCGCGGATGCCGCGCACCTTCGGCGGCAACCAGCTCCACATCAGCGACGTCGTCGGCTGGTGCGAGGCGGACCGGGCGATGGCGGAGCTGCCCACCCCGGTCGCCACCGACCGGGACCGGGCGATCGCCGCGCTCGTCGCCGAGCGCATCCCCGACGGGGCGACGCTGCAGATCGGCATCGGGGCGGTGCCCGACATGGTGCTGGCGAGCCTGCACGGCCACCGGGAGCTCGGCGTGCACTCGGAGGTGTTCGGCACCGGCTTCGTCGACCTCGTCGAGGCGGGCGTCGTCACCGGCACCCGCAAGGCAACCCACCGCGGCAAGATCGTGACGACGTCCGCGCTCGGCAGCCAGCGGCTCTTCGACTTCATCGCGGACAACGGCGGCGTCGAGTTCCACCCGGTCGACCACACCAACGATCCGTGGAACATCGCCCGCGAACCGCTGATCCGGTCGGTGAACGCCACCCTCGAGGTCGACTTCCTCGGCCAGTGCGCCTCGGAGTCGCTCGGCAGCCAGTACTTCTCGTCGTCCGGCGGCCAGCCCGACTTCGCCCGCGGGGCGATCATGGCCGAGGACGGCGCCGCGTTCATCGTCCTGCACTCGGCCACCCACGACGACACCGTCTCCCGGATCGTCCCGCAGCTGCAGCCGGGCGCCGCGGTGACGACCTTCAAGAACATCGTCGACCACGTCGTCACCGAGTACGGGGTCGCCGAGCTGCGCGGCGCGTCGGTCGCCGAGCGCACCTCCCGGCTCATCGCGATCGCGCACCCGAACTTCCGCGACGAGCTCACCGCGCAGGCCCGGGCGATGGGGTACCTGTGACCGAGCCCGCGTGCGTCCCCCTCTCGGACGAGGACCGCGCGATCCTCGACCTCGAGTGCACCACCGTCGTCGGGCACGTCCTGCACGGGGCGGTGCTCGACGGCGAGCCGGTGACGGCCGCCGCGCTGCGCGAGCGGATCGCGGCCCGCCTGCCCGCCGCACCGGAGCTGCGCTACCGGCTCGCCGGCACGGCCGAGGAGCCCGTCTGGATCCCGGACACCGCGCTCGACCTCGACCGCCACGTCGTCGACGCCCCGGCCGGGCCCTATGACCACGCCGCGCTCTGCGCCCTGGTCGCCGAGCGCTTCGCCCAGCACCTCGACCGGGCGCGGCCGCTGTGGTCGATCGACGTGGCGCCGCTCGCCGGCGGCGGCACGGCGCTGCTCTGGCGCGTGCACCACGCGCTGGCCGACGGCGCGACGATGACCCGCCTGTCGCACACCGTGCTCTACGACGAGGGCCCGGTCGACGACGACGGGCGGCCCGCCACCGGCCCCGCCGTGTCGCCGCCCGCCACCGTGCGCGCCGACCACCGGCGCCGCCGCGAGCACCTCATGGCGGTGATCCGGCGCGAGTTCACGGTGGGCCCCTCGCGCTCACCGTTCGACGGCGAGATCAGCACGCGGCGCGGCGTCGCGTTCCTCGACACCGACCTCGGCGCCCTGCACGCCGCCGCCCGCTCGGTCGGCGCGACCGTCAACGACGCGTTCCTGGCGGTGCTCGCGGGCGGGCTGCGCCGCTGGCTCGACCACCACGCCGGCGCGGTGACCGACCTGCGCGTCCGGGTGCCGGTGAGCCTGCCGCGCGAGGACCCGTCGGCCGGCAACCGCGACTCGGCGTTCGACCTGCCGCTGCCGCTGCACGTCACCGACCCGCTCGAGCGCCTGCACGCGGTGCACGAGCTGACGACGTGCCGCAAGGACGCGGGCGACGCCGCGCGCCTCGACGAGCTGCTGCACCGCCTCGGGGAGGTCTCGCCGCCGCTGCGCCGCGTCGCCGACCGGCTGCGGGCCACCGCGCGGGCGTTCACCGTGAGCGTGTCCAACGTGCCCGGCCCGCGGGAGCCGGTCGCGGTGCTCGACCGCCGGGTCCGCGCGACCTGGCCGCTCGCCGAGATCGGGTTCCACCACGCGCTGCGGGTCACCGCCGCGTCGATGGTCGACGTGCTGTCGTTCGGCATCTGCGTCGACCCGGGCCTCGTCCCGGAGGTGGACGTGCTCGCCGACGGCCTGCGCGCCGAGGCCGACCTGCTCGTCACCGCCTGTCAGGCGAGCCCGGCCAGCCGGGACGCGGCCTCGCGGTAGCGGCTCACGGCCACGAGGTGCACGCCGTCGACGCCGGTGTCGCGCAGCGCCAGCGCGTGCTCGACGGCCGCGTCCACGCCCGCCGCGGGGTCCTCCGCCAGCGCCTCGGTCAGCCCCTCCGGCAGGTCGAGGTCCATGCCCTCGGCCACCCCGCGCGCCATCCGCGGACCGGTGGGCACGAGGACGCCCGCCCGGACCGGGCGTCCCAGGTCGGCGTGGCGCCCGAGCCAGCCGGCCACGGCGGGGATCGAGAACGTCGGGGCCAGCCACACGACGTCGGCGTCGCGCTTCCACCCGGGCAGGTCACGGTGCGGGGCGGCGACGACCCCGATCCGCAGGTCGGCGTCGTGCTCGGCCGCCAGCGCGCGGGCCTCGCGCAGCATCGCGCCGACGGTCAGCGGCCCGTCCTCGCGGTCGTCCTCGGGCCGGTCGCCGCGCAGCAGCAGGACCTCCCGGACGCCCAGCGCGAGCAGGCCGAGCAGGTCCCGGCGCAGGCCGAGGGTGTTGCGGTCGCGGGCGTTGAGCACCGCCACCGCCTCGTGGCCCCGCCGGCGCACCTCGGCGGCCACGACCAGCCCGGCGACGGCCGCCCGCGCCGTCGCGTTGTCGGGCACGAGGAACCGCGCCGCGACCGGCGCCAGCGCGTCGAGCTGCCGTCCGATCGGGGCGAGGTCGGGACGGTGCGGGACGTCGAGCTCGGCGGTGATGTCGAGGCTCACGAGACCTCGGTCAGCGCTCCCGTGTCCACGTCGTAGACGAAGCCGCGCACGGCGTCGGTGTGCACGAGGAACGGGCTGGAGCGCACCGCGGCGAGCGAGTCGCGGACGTCCTGCTCGGTGTCGGGGAACGTGCCCGGCGCCCAGCCGGGCCGCTGCCCGGTCTCGGCCTCGAGCTCGGCGACGAAGTCGTCGTCGGTGAACGTCGCCATGCCGCACTTGGTGTGGTGCAGGAGCACGACCTCCCGTGTCTGCAGCTTGCGCTGGCTGACCGCCAGCGAGCGCAGCACGTCGTCGGTGACGACGCCGCCGGCGTTGCGGATGACGTGGGCCTCGCCGTCGCCCAGGCCGAGCACGCGGTAGACGTCGAGACGCGCGTCCATGCACGCGACCACGGCCACCCCGCGCGACGGGGGTCCGGGCAGCCCTGGCTTGTCGAAGCCCTGGGCGAAGCTCCTGTTGGCGGCCACCATCTCGTCGGTCGCGGTCATGCCCGCATCCTGGCGAGACCCCCACCGCGGGCGCACGCCGGGGTGACCGGGATCCCTAGGCTCTGCGGCATGGCGCTCGCCTCCGTCCGCCCCGCGGCCCCCGACGACGCCCCGCTGATCGCGCGCGTGCAGCGCACGGTGTGGACCTCGGCCTACGCCGACATGCTCCCGCCCGGGGCCGTCGCGGGGTTCGACGAGGCCGCGGTGGCGGGCGGCTGGGCCGACCCGATCGCGGCGGGCGCGGTGTGGGTCGCCACCGAGGGCGACGCGCTGGTCGGCTTCTGCGCGGCCGGCCCGGCGACGCCCGACGACCTCGCCGACGCGGGGGGCGCGGTGCCCGACGACGCCGGGTCGGTCGCGGTCGTCGCGGCCCTGCTCGTCGAGCCGCGGTGGGGACGCCGCGGGCACGGCGGCCGGCTGCTCGTCGAGGCGGCCGCGGCGCTGCGGACGGCCGGCGCGACCCGGGCCGTCGCCTGGGTGCCCGAGCGCGACACCGCCTCCCGCCGCTTCTACGAGCGCGCCGGCTGGGACCCCGACGGCACCGTCCGCACCCTCGACGCGGGCGGGCGCCCCCTGCGCGAGATCCGGGTCGACGGCACGCTCGACCTCGAGTTCCGTCCCGAGCCGTCGCTCGACGACCTCGATCTGCCCCTGCTGAGCTGAGGAGCACCCGTGCTGATCGTCTACGGCTTCACCCGCGTCGCCGTGGTGGTGCGGCGGTGGTTCGAGATCTCCCCCGACGCGGTGACGGAGCACGGCGCGCGCATCGAGCTGCGGCTGCTCACCCCGCAGGAGCACCGGGGCAGCGAGTCGGCCGCGCAGCGCACCGTCGTCGACGCCGCGTTCTGGCGCGCCGACCTGTTCGACCGCCTCGACCGGCCCGCGGGCTCGTTCTCGGCCGCCCACGTCCACCCGTTCTTCGACGGCGACGAGCCCTCCGACCGTGTCTGGTCCACGGATCTCACGACCGACCCGTGGGGCTGGCTGGCCGCCCAGCTCGACGACGTCGGCGCCCGCCTGGAGGGTGCCGGGCTGGACCCGGCACTCGCGGCCGACGACGCCGACGACGTCCGGGCGGCCGTGCCGGCGATCGTGGCCGCGGCGCGGACGTTCGGTCCGGAGCACCGGATGTCACGCGACGAGGACTTCCGCCTCACCAAGGACGCCGCCGAGCGCGTGCGCCGGATGGTGGCGCTGATCCCCGAGGGCGTCGCGGTCGACCGGGAGTACCTCCGGCCGTGGCTCGATCAGGCCTGACCGAGGTCGAGGAGGGCGTCGAGACCGACGGTGAGGCCCGGGTGCTCGGCGACCCTCCGGCACGCCAGGAGCACCCCGGGCATGAAGGAGCTGCGGTGCAGGGAGTCGTGGCGCAGCGTGAACGTCTCGCCCTCCGAGCCCAGCAGGACCTCCTGGTGCGCGACGAGCCCGGCCATCCGCACGGCGTGCACCGGGATGCCGTCGACACGGGCGCCGCGGGCGCCGTCGGGGTCGTGGGTGGTGGCGTCCGGCCCCGCGCCGAGACCGGCGTCGGCGCGCGCGGCGGCGATCAGCTGCGCGGTACGGGTCGCGGTGCCCGACGGGGCGTCGGCCTTGCGCGGGTGGTGCAGCTCGATGACCTCGACCGAGTCGAAGAACCGCGACGCCTGCGCCGCGAAGCGCATCATCAGCACCGCACCGATGCCGAAGTTCGGCACGACCAGCACGGCCTGCCCCGGCCGCAGGCGGCCGCGGACGTCGTCGAGGACGTCGTCGGTCACGCCGCTCGTGCCCACGACGACGTGGAGGCCGGCGTCGACGCACCAGCGCAGGTTGTCGCCGACCGCCGACGGGTGGGTGAAGTCGACGACGACGTCGGCGGCGCGCAGCGCCTCCCGGTCGTCGCCCACATCGACGCGGGCCACCAGCTCGAGGTCCTCGGCGCCCTCGACGGCACCGCACGCCTCGGCACCCATACGGCCCCGGGCACCCAGGACACCGACCTTGACCACTACGAGATCATCTCCTGCACCTCGCCCGGCAGCTCGTCGACGTCACCGTAGGGCCCGACGACGGCCGCGACGCGCGGGCCGGTGAGCAGCTCGGACGCGAGCGCCGCGACCTGCTCGGCGTCGACGGCGTCGATGCGGTCGAGGGTGCCGGCGAGGTCGGTGGCGCGGTCCAGGCCGCCGTGGTCGAGCTCGCGGCGCCCGAGGCGGGTCATGCGGGCCGAGGTCTCCTCGAGACCCAGCACCAGCTCGCCGCGCAGCTGCCCGCGGGCGCGGGCCAGCTCGGGGGCGGTGACGCCGTGGGCGGCGAGGTCGCCGAGCTCGGCCGAGACGACCGCCGCGGCCGCGCCGAGCCGCTCGGGCGCGCACCCGACGTAGACCGCCAGCGTGCCCGTGTCGGTGTAGCCGGTGGTCGCGGAGTACACCGAGTACGCGAGCCCGCGCTGCTCGCGGACCTGCTGGAACAGCCGCGAGCTCATGCCGCCGCCGAGGACGGTGGACAGCACCTGCAGCGCCGGCCAGCGCTCGTCCGCGCGCCGCAGCGAGGGCACGCCGAGCATGAGGTGGGCCTGCTCGGTGTCCTCGTCGCGGACGGCCAGGCGGTCCGCCGGGTCGGCGGGGAGGGCCCCGGCCGGGCGGCGCCACGGGTCCGTGCCGCCGGTGAGCCGGGCGCCGTAGGCCTCCGTCACCGCCGCCAGCACGTCCGCGTGCGCGACGTTGCCGGCCACGGCCAGCACCGAGCGCGACGGGACGTAGTGGCGGGCGTGGAAGTCGGCGAGACGGTCGCGGGTCATGCCCCGCACCGACTCCTCGGTGCCGATCACCGGCAGGCCGAGCGGGTGCTCGCCGAACAGCAGCGCGTCGAAGTCGTCGGCCAGGAGGTCCTCGGGGTCCTCGTCACGGCCGGCGATCTCGGAGAGCACCACGTCGCGCTCGAGCTCGACGTCCCCCGCGGCCATCACCGCGTCGAGGACGACGTCGCCGAGCACGTCCACCGCGAGCGGCATGTCCCGGTCGAGGACGTGCGCGTAGAAGCAGGTGTGCTCCTTGCCGGTGAACGCGTTGAGGTCGCCGCCGACGGCGTCGATCTCCTCCGCGATCGCCCGGGCCGAGCGCCGCCGCGTGCCCTTGAACAGCAGGTGCTCGAGGTAGTGCGCGGCGCCGTGCGTCCCGGCGCCGCTGCCCGGCTCGTCGCGCGAGCCGACCTCGACCCACAGCCCGACCGACGCCGACCGCGCGCCGGCGACGTGCTCGGTGACCACCCGCAGGCCCCCGGGCAGCACGGTGCGTGCCACGCCGGGGGCCGGGTGGTCGGCCTCCACCTGGAAGGCATCGAGAGCCGTCCCGATGGTCGAGCTGCGCTGCCCTATCGGCGTGCTCCCCTCGACGTCTCCGGTCACGCCTGGGTGCCGCCCCCGATGGCACCGGTGACGGCGCCCGAGGTGGCGGCCGGGGCGGGCTCGGCGTCGGCGACCGGGGCCTCCGCACCGTTCCCGTTCTCGGAGGGCGCGGCCGCCGCGTCCTCCTCCTTGACCGGGATCAGGCTGATCTTGCCACGGTTGTCGATGTCGGTGATCTCGACGCGCAGCTTGTCGCCGACGTTGACGACGTCCTCGACCTTGCCGATGCGCTTGCCGCCGCCCAGCTTCGAGATGTGGACGAGGCCGTCGCGGCCCGGCAGCAGCGAGACGAACGCGCCGAACGCGGCGGTCTTGACGACCGTCCCGAGGAAGCGCTCGCCGATCTTCGGCAGCTGCGGGTTGGCGATCGCGTTGATGCGGTCGATCGCGGCCTGGGCGCTGGGCCCGTCGGCGGCACCGACGTAGATCGTGCCGTCGTCCTCGATGGAGATGTCGGCGCCGGTCTCCTCGGTGATCGAGTTGATCATCTTGCCCTTCGGGCCGATGACCTCGCCGATCTTGTCGACCGGCACCTTCACCGTGGTGATGCGCGGCGCGTACTCGCTCATCTCGTCCGGGGCGTCGATGGCCTCGGCCATGACGTCGAGGATCGCGAGGCGGGCACCCTTGGCCTGCGTGAGCGCCTTGCCGAGCACCTCGGACGGGATGCCGTCGAGCTTGGTGTCGAGCTGCAGCGCGGTCACGAAGTCCTTCGTGCCGGCGACCTTGAAGTCCATGTCACCGAACGCGTCCTCGGCGCCGAGGATGTCGGTGAGGGCGACGAAGGTCTCCTTGCCGTCCACCTCGCCCGAGACGAGGCCCATCGCGATGCCCGCGACCGGCGCCTTGAGCGGCACACCGGCGTTGAGCAGCGACATCGTCGAGGCGCAGACCGAGCCCATCGACGTCGAGCCGTTGGAGCCCAGCGCCTCGGAGACCTGCCGGATCGCGTAGGGGAACTCCTCGCGCGTCGGCAGGACCGGGACCAGCGCGCGCTCGGCGAGCGCGCCGTGGCCGATCTCGCGGCGCTTGGGCGAGCCGACGCGGCCGGTCTCGCCGGTGGAGAACGGCGGGAAGTTGTAGTGGTGCATGTACCGCTTGGTGGTCTCCGGGCCGAGCGAGTCGATCGTCTGCTCGAGCCGGAGCATGTTCAGCGTGGTGACGCCCAGGATCTGGGTCTCGCCGCGCTCGAACAGCGCCGAGCCGTGCGCCCGCGGGATCACCTCGACCTCGGCGGCCAGCGGCCGGATGTCCGTGGTGCCGCGGCCGTCGATGCGGAAGCCGTCGCGCAGGATCCGCTGGCGGACGGTCTTCTTGGTCAGCGAGCGGAACGCCTCGCCGATCTCCTTCTCGCGGCCCTCGAACTTCTCGCCGAGCTCCGAGACCAGGCGGTCCTTGATGGCGTCCTGGGCGTCGTCGCGCTCGTGCTTGCCGGCGATCGACATGGTCGCGTCGAGGTCGGAGCCGACGGCCGACTCGACCGCGGCGTAGACGTCGTCCTGGTACGGCGGGAACGTCGGGTAGTCCTTCGTCGTCACACCCGTGGCGACGTAGAGCTCCTTCTGGGCCTCGCACAGGGTGCGGATGAACGGCTTGGCCGCCTCCATGCCCTGCGCGACGATCTCCTCGGTGGGCGCCTGGGCACCCTCGCCGATGAGGCCGATCGCGCGGTCGGTGGCCTCGGCCTCGACCATCGCGATCGCGACGTCGGAGCCGTCGGCGGTGACCGAGCCGGCGATCACCATGTCGAACACGGCGTCGTGGAGCTGCTCCCAGGTCGGGAACGCGACCCACTGTCCGTTGATCAGCGCGACCCGCGTCGCCCCGATCGGCCCGTCGAAGGGCAGGCCGGAGATCTGGGTGGACGCCGACGCGGCGTTGATCGCCAGGACGTCGTAGGGGTCCTTCGGGTCCAGGCTCTGGACCGTGATGACGACCTGGACCTCGTTGCGCAGGCCGGCGGTGAACGTCGGGCGCAGCGGGCGGTCGATGAGCCGGCAGGTGAGGATCGCGTCGGTCGACGGGCGGCCCTCGCGGCGGAAGAACGAGCCGGGGATCCGGCCCGCGGCGTACATGCGCTCCTCGACGTCCACCGTCAGCGGGAAGAAGTCGAAGTTGTCCTTCGGCCGCTTCGAGGCGGTCGTCGCGGACAGGAGCATCGTGTCGTCGTCCAGGTAGGCGACGACGGCGCCGGCCGCCTGACGGGCCAGCCGGCCCGTCTCGAAGCGGACGGTGCGGGTGCCGTAGGCACCGTTGTCCAGGACCGCGGTGGTCTCGTGGACACCCGAGTCTGTCTCGGTCATGAAGGGTTCTCCTCTGCGAGGCCCCTACCGCGCCCCGACCACGGCGGTCGTGCCACGCGGCCGGTCTTCGATCGAAGCCCCGGGACGCCTCTGCGTCCCGGGGCCACTACCGAGGACCGGACGACGCGCGGGCAGCCCGGTGACGTGGCGGGTGGCGGTGGGGCCGGATACGGGTTCTGCGCACGCCGACGCGCCGACCGGCGTCGTGGCCGGCCGGCGCGGGGCGTGCGCGGGGTTCAGGTGGGCCTTCTCAGCGGCGCAGCCCCAGCCGCTCGATGAGCGAGCGGTAGCGGGCCACGTCGACGGAGGCGACGTACTTCAGCAGGCGACGGCGACGCCCGACCAGCAGCAGGAGGCCGCGGCGGGAGTGGTGGTCGTGCTTGTGCATCTTCAGGTGCTCGGTGAGCCGCACGATGCGCTGCGTCAGCAGCGCGACCTGCGCCTCGGGCGACCCGGTGTCGGTGTCGTGCACGCCGTACTCGGCGAGGGTCGCCTTCTTCTGCTCGGTGGTCAGTGCCACGGGGGTGGTGCTCCTCTTGTTCCGTCGGTGCCGTGACGTCCGGCGGCACCCACCACGACGGATCATGGATGCGGGCGACGCACGCTCGCGGGGGTCCGGGACCACCCGCCGCCCGGCCACCACGGACCGCAGCCGGACGAATCGCTTCCCAGTGTACCGAGGGGTCCGCCGCCGCTCCCGGCGGGCCGGACGACGCGTCAGGCCTGGCCGGCGGCGCGGCGCAGCAGCCCCGCGAGGGAGGGGAAGCCCCGGTCGAGCGTGTCCGCGGCGCGGGCCAGCTCCTCGGGGCCGGCCACCGTGCGCAGGACGTCGTAGGACTCGCTCCCCCGGTCCGGCCGCTCGCTGCGCGGCTGGGCGGCGCGGACCTCCGCGAGCAGGGGCGCCACGTGCTGCGCCGACCCCGCGACCACCCGCGCCTCGAGCATCTCGAGGCGCCCCAGCACCGCCGGCGACCCGATCTTGGCCCGGCGCCCGCTCATCAGCTGGGAGAGCATCGGCGAGCTGACGCCGAGGGTCTCGGCCAGCACCGCCTGCGAGACGTCGAGCGCCGCGAGCAGGCGGCGCAGCCGGTCGCCCAGCGGCTCGCCGTAGAGGCGGCGCTGGAGCTCGCGGTTGCGCCGCACGGCCTCCGCATCGCGCACGGCCACCCTCCCCTCCCGCCCCCGCGTCCGGTCCCGTCGGCGATCGTGGCAGGCACGCGACGGCGGTGGGTGCGGTTCGGGGAAGGTCAGACGCCGAGGACCTCGCGGGTACGGGCGACGTCGCCGTCCATGGTGGTGATGAGCTCCTCGATCGAGTCGAAGCGCTCCATGCCGCGCACGCGCTCGACGAAGTCGACCGCGACGCGGGCGCCGTAGAGGTCCTCGTGGGTGTCCAGCACGAACGCCTCGACGGTGCGCTGGCGGCCCGAGAACGTCGGGTTGGTGCCCACCGACGTCGCCGCCGCGTACACCCGGCCGCCGTGGTGGAACCAGCACGCGTAGACGCCGTCGGCCGGGATCGCGGCGTGCTCGCCGCAGTCGACGTTGGCCGTCGGGTAGCCGAGCTCGCGACCGCGCTGGTCGCCGCGGACCACGACGCCCTCGAGACGGTGCGGGCGGCCCAGCGCCTCGGCGGCGGCGCGGACGTCGCCGGCGCTGATGCAGGCGCGGATGTAGGTCGAGGAGAACGTCACCGTCGACCCGGCGGGCGCCGACGCCTCGGTCACCAGGTCGACGCCCTCGGCGGCGAAGCCGAAGCGCTGCCCGAGGCGCTCGAGCTCCCCCACGTCGCCGGCCGCGCGGTAGCCGTAGGTGAAGTTCCGCCCGACCACGACCATCGCGGCGTGCAGGCGGTCGACGAGCAGCTCGTGCACGAACTCGTCGGGCGCCACCCGTGCCAGCTCGGCGGTGAAGGGCAGCACCCAGAACGCGTCGACGCCCAGCTCGGCGACCAGCTCGGCGCGCCGCGTGAGCGACGTCAGCCGCGCCGGGTGTGTGCCGGGGCGCAGCACCGACGCCGGGTGCGGGTCGAACGTGATCAGCACGACCGGCAGGCCGAGGACCCGCCCGTGCTCCACGGCGCGCGCGATGAGCTGCTGGTGGCCGCGGTGCACGCCGTCGAACACGCCGATGGTCACGACGCACCGACCCCAGCCCGACGGCACCCCGTCGAGTCCCCGCCAGCGTTGCACGGCGGCGAGCCTACGGGCGGTGCCCGCGATCACGCCGTGTCGAGGGGGCGTGCGGCGGGTGACGTCACGCCGGCGCTCATGCGGGGGCCAGGACCAGCACCGGGCGGGCGGCGCCCCGGTCGTCGGCGACGAGGCCGATCACGTGCCCGTCCGGGCCGAACACGCCGACGGTGCCCGGCCCGCCGCCGGCCGGGAGCGGACGGCCGTGGGCGAGGCCGGCCGCCTCGTCGGCGTCGGCGTCGCGGCGCGGGAAGGCCGTGGCGACCGCGGTGTCGAGGTCGAGCGACAGCGACGCCCGGCCGTCGGCCTCCTCCTCCGCGGCGAGGGTCTCGATCGTGCGGGCGTGCGCGAGCGTGAACGGCCCGACGCGGGTGCGGCGCAGCGCGGTGAGGTGCCCCCCGACGCCCAGGCCCGCCCCGAGGTCGCGGGCCAGCGCGCGGACGTAGGTGCCCGACGAGCAGTCGACGAGCACGTCGAGGTCCCGGAACGGGCCGTCGGTGCGGGCGGCGAGGACGTCGAAGCGGTGCACGGTCACCGGGCGGGCCGCGAGCTCGACCTCCTCCCCCGCGCGGGCGCGCTCGTAGGCGCGGCGGCCGTCGACCCTGATCGCCGAGACGCTGCTCGGGACCTGGTCGATCGCGCCGGTCAGCGCGGCGACCCCGTCGGCGATCGCCCGCTCGCCCAGGCCGGCCGTGTCGGCGGGGTCGCCGACGGCCTCGCCCTCGGCGTCGTCGGTCGTGGTGGCGAGGCCGAGCCGGACCGTCGCGAGGTAGGTCTTGGTGTCCAGGGCGAGGTGGCCGAGGAGCTTCGTCGCGCGCTCGACGCCGAGCACCAGCACGCCGGTGGCCATCGGGTCGAGCGTCCCGGCGTGGCCCACCTTGCGGGTGCCGACGAGACGCCGCGCGCGGCCGACGACGTCGTGCGAGGTCCACCCCGCCGGCTTGTCGACCACCAGGAGACCCGGCGGCGGGGGCTCACGCCGCGATCGCTGACCCTGTCCGGACACGGCGGCCCATCATGCCCGGTGGGGCTCGACGACCACGACCTCGCCCGGCACGGGCGGGGCCGCCAGGGCGGCCGGGGCGGCGTCCAGCCCGATCCGGCGGGTGACCAGACGCGCGGGGTCGAGCCGCCCGCCGGCGACGAGCGCGGTGAGGCGCGGGTAGTCGGCCGCGGCCATGCCGTGGCTGCCCAGCAGCGCGAGCTCGCGGGCGACCACGTCGGGGACCGGGACGGTCGGCTCGGCGGCCAGCAGCCCGACCTGCACGAGCGTGCCCTGGCGGCGCAGGGCCCGGACGCCGAGCGCGAGCGAGTCCGCCCGCCCGGCCGCCTCCACCGCGACGCGCGCGCCGCCGTCGCCGATCGCCTCCCGCAGCGCCTCCGCGTCGACGGCCGGGTCGAGGCCGGCGCCGACGACGAGCACGAGGCCGCGCTCGCGGCCGAGC